>NZ_JBDNJQ010000126.1:0-25023 GCF_051172895.1 Nostoc sp. CALU 1950
CACCCTCAACGGTGGTGCTGGTAACGATACCTTAAATGCTAGCGGTTCAACAGGCAATAACCTGCTTTCTGGGGGTGATGGTAATGATTCTCTCTCCATCTCTGGCTACTACAAATACACTCCCTACGAAGACCCGTATGAACCCCGCAACCTCTCCTCTACATACGACTCTCGCTCATCTGGCAAGAACACCCTCAACGGTGGTGCTGGTAACGATACCTTAAATGCTAGCGGTTCAACAGGCAATAACCTGCTTTCTGGGGGCGATGGTAATGATTCTCTTATTGGTGGTACGGGGAATGATACCCTTTTTGGTGGTAGAGGGAATGACTCTCTCGACGGTGGTAGTGGTAACGATAATTTAAATGTTGACTCTTCACCAGGCAATAACCTGCTCTCTGGTGGTGATGGCAATGATACTCTCTCGGCATTAGGTGACTACTATGGCGATGTGGTGTCTGGTAATAACAGTCTTAAAGGTGGCGCTGGTAATGATAGCTTGAGTGCTGACGGTTCAGCAGGCAATAACCTACTGGATGGTGGCAATGGCAATGATTATCTCTCCGTCTCTGGTGGCTACTATGATCCTGAAGTGTCTGGTAATAACACCCTCAAGGGTGGCGCTGGTAACGATACCTTAAATGCTTTCTTTTCAACAGGCAATAACTTACTGGATGGTGGCGATGACAAAGATAATCTTTCCGTCAATCTTGCCAGTGGTAATAACACCCTCAACGGTGGTGCTGGTGACGATTACTTGAGTGCTAATATTTCAACAGGGAATAACCTGCTTTCTGGTGGGGATGGCAATGATTCTCTCTTTGCCTCTGAGTTCGAGGGCTACAGGTTTGATAACACCAGTGGTAATAACACCCTCAACGGTGGTGCTGGTAAAGATTACTTGAATGTTAACTATTCACGAGGTGCTAATCTGCTCTCTGGTGGCGATGGCAATGATACTCTCTCCGGCTCTAGCTATGGCTACGGCTTCGGAGGATCTTTTTATAACACCACTGGCAATAACACCCTTAACGGTGGTGCTGGTGACGATAACTTGAATGTTGACTATTCATCAGGCAATAATCTACTCTCTGGAGACAGTGGCAATGATTATCTATCCGCCTCTGGTTACCAATACGATAAGGACGGCAACGACGGCGAAGGAGTTTATCGCAGAGCATCAGGCAATAACACCCTTAATGGTGGTGCTGGTGGCGATAAGTTAATTGTTGATTACTCAACAGGCAAGAACCTCCTGTTTGGGGGTGATGGCAATGATACTCTCTCCGCTTACGGTGCATTAGGCAATAACACTCTTAATGGTGGTTCTGGAAATGACTACCTCACAGGTGGTTTTGGCAATGACACCCTCTATGGAGGAGATGGTATTGATACATTTGCCTTCAATAGTTACAAGCAAGGTGTTGATCGTCTTTATGACTTCAACGCTACTAATGAACTGATTCAGGTATCGGCTACTGGTTTTGGTGGTGGGTTATCAATACCTTCACTTTCGGCTAGTCAGTTTACCCTTGGAACGTCTGCAACGACAAGCAATCAACGATTTATCTATGACAATATTACAGGTTCACTGTACTTTGACCAAGATGGTAGTGCGGGTGGATTTGCTCAGGTAAAATTTGCACAATTATCTGCTGGATTGTCACTAACCAAAAACAATTTTGTGGTTGTTTAATCGTAATTAGCACCAGCCCTTGCCCTGCTTCGTTCCCAGCCTCCAGGCTGGGAACGAGGCAACACAGGACTTTTGGTTTATCTTAGTGCCATTCACCTCAGAATATTTTACGTTCTTCTAGATGAGCAAGAATATCTGAGCGATCGCGCCACACAGTCCGTAACTTTTTGTTGGCGAACATCTGTAACTGGTCGCTAATGTGCCGCGATCCGGGTTGAGTTGCATTACCATAGCTGGTGAGTGCCATTGCCCGTATAGGGTTGGAAAATTCAATTGCAGCCACATAGGAATCACCTCCAAATGCTTGGAACTGACCGTTTGCTCCAGGAGCAGAATTCAGTACCCGAAAAATTCCCAGGCTATCATCCCCACCATTACCAGGCAAATCCACATCACCCAACCGTAGCCGAAAAACCTGGCCCCACGGTACATCAATTGCCCCATAAGTCTTTTCTACCTCTGCTGCGGCTGCTTGCAGAGTTGCAACTGCACTTTCAGGATTAGCTAAACCATCGGGTGTGGTGCGTGGAGAATTTTCATTCCAGGGTTTACTAAATGTCTTATCTAAGTCCATCTGGTGTACCCAAAAGGCAAATAATACTGCTCCTCGACTATCTGCATCAGCTTGCCGATCCCAGGCTTCTAAGACATTCGCTGCTTTTTGCCCTAAGTCCTGACCATACTTGCGTGCAGCCGGAATTAAATCATCCAAAATCCGATCAGCTAGTTCCATACGGGTAGAGTGCTTGTATGCAACCATTTCATCAAAAGAGATTTTGTCATCCTCAGCCAACATCCTTACAGAACGTTGGGAGCGGAAACCCATGAAACGAGGTGCCATGTAAGGCGGGTAATTCTCTGCTTTAATGGCGGTTGGAAATGTAGTTGTCCAAGGTGGATCGTTTGTATTTTGCAACCAGCCACTCTTCGGGTCAACTATGCGTGGTAAATCTTTGTAAGGATGAATTTTTGTCCACAAGGTTTTAGATGTATTTCCTGGGATTATGCCTTCCCAGTATTCAAAATCACCACTAGACCGCACTGGAACTTGACCGTTGAATAGGTGCATAATATGCCCTTCTCGATCCGCATACATCACCGTAAACATTGGCAATTGCAAGCGCTGGAGCGTTTTTTCAAACTGGTTAAGGTTTTTTGCTCGTGCCATATCCCACCACTGCTGTAGTACACCTGGCCGATCAAGACCTGCAACTCTTAGCGCTACGGCTTTACCATTTTTCTCGGCTACTATAGGCCCGTGGACAGAACTTTTTACTACTAATGGTTGCTCTTGTAAGGAGCCATCTTTCTGCTTCACCTTCAAGGAGAGGGTTTTTGTCTGAAAGTTACGAACTTTGTCATCAAACCGGTATCCATTACCTGCCAGTGTGAGTTCATAAATATCCCAACCATCATAAGTATTAACAGTGTGAGTCCAACCTAAGTTGTTGTTGAATGCGATCGCTAATACGGGAATACCTACAAGTGTTGCTCCATAAGCATCTATTCCGGGAGCGGTGATTTGGGCTTCATACCACAAAAATAAATCTGACCAAGGTAGGTGTGGGTTCGCTAGCAACATAGCATTCCCATCGGCAGAATGACTTGGTGCGATCGCCCAACCATTAGATCCTGCTTGCAACTTTTCTTTGCTCAGACCTAATACTTGCTCAGGATTGACCACAAAAGTGAAATTGAGTACCCGATGTAAGTGAGCCATGACATCTTCTGCCTTGACTGGTAACACCAACTCAACTTGATCATCAATTAAGTTAGGATTTTGTTTTGCATAAGCATTGATCCCAGTAGCAAAAGCATCGAGATAACTACGAAAAGTTGGACTCTGTGCCTTGTACCAAGAACGAGCGCGTTCTGGTACTCCCGTAGTTTGTACCCAACGATCTGATTCGAGGTATTCCTCTCCCCAATATTCCGCCGCGCGTCCTCGTGCTTGACCATAGAGACGCAAAAGTAAATCTCCATGACTTTGCATTTGTGCCCAACCAAAGGCATAAAATGCACTCTGGTCATCTTTGCCGTAAATATGCGGCACACCGTATGTATCCCATAATATCTCTGTGGATTTTGTTGGTACAGCCACAGCGCGGCTTCCGACAAACAAAACCAGTATCAAGCTGAGTATTAAGGGTAAAACGCGTATTGATTTTCTTTTGTAAACTCTGAGTAAAGTATCAATCCTCATTAACACCACCATTTACAGATGTAACGCCTGGGGATTAGGGATTGGGGGTTGGGGAATGGGCATTGAAAAAAGGCTGAGGGGCGGGGTGCTGCTCTTGCTGAGGGGAAAACTTTTCTCCCTTTCTCCCTGCTCCCTTGCTTCTTCCCCAGTCCCCAGTCCCCATTCCCCAATCCCCTCTCAACACACAAGTGACTTTGACAAAGCAGATTTAAGCCGATCTCACAATACCACTTTATTGAGAAAATATATCAAAACTGTAATGACATCCCTTATTCCGTTTAAAAAATGGAAAAAGGCTGCATGATCATGTAATCTATATATTTATCAAGAAAGATTATCAATTTTAATGATTAAAAAGCTGTTAAATATTGAGAGTGCCTATTGAAAAGAACTAACCAGCAGAGCGTAATAGTTTCAAATGACGGCAGGATCAAATGATAAAAGCAACTACACTCTCACCTAAAGAATTGAAAAAGCCACCCATTACAGCCTTCTTTGGTCTAGTTTTGGGACTATGTATGCTACTAATTTGCTTGGTGTACAGTGTGACGCTAGGTGCAGCAGAAATACCTCTAGGTAAGATTTTGACATCTTTTCTAGCCTTTGATGGTTCTTATGATCACTTAGTTATTCAGACTGTGAGATTACCGCGATCGCTAATTGCTATCCTTGTAGGTTCATCTCTGGCTGTATCGGGAGCATTGATGCAGGGTTTAACGCGAAACCCCTTAGCAGATCCAGGTATTTTGGGTATTGAATCGGGAGCCGCTCTTTTTGTCGTTGTCGCAACTTTTATTTTTGGTAGCTCATCCCTAAATGTTTATGCTCTTGCGGCATTTCTGGGTGCGGGAGTAATAGCGGTGTTAGTTTACATCCTTGGCTCTCTGGGACGAGGAGGAGCCACCCCACTGAATCTGACAGTAGCAGGAGCGGCGTTAACTGCTCTGATTTCTTCCTTTACCACCGGTATCCTCATTGTCAGTCAACAAACACTCGAAGAAGTGAGATTTTGGTTAGCTGGTTCATTATCTGGTCGAGATTTTAATTTATTCTTACAACTACTGCCTTTCGTTGGCATCGGATTAGTAGTGGCTTTTGCCCTCGGCAGACAAATTACCACTATGAGTTTAGGTGAAGATGTCGCCAAAGGCTTGGGTCAACAGACAGCTTGGATCAAAATATTTACCGCTATCAGCGTAGTTTTACTAGCAGGAAGTTCCGTCGCTCTTGCAGGGCCAATCGGCTTCATTGGTTTAGTTGTTCCCCATATAGTGAGATTTTATATTAAAGCCGATTATCGTTGGATATTACCTTATTGTGCAGTTTTAGGTGCTATTTTACTCTTGGTCGCAGATATTGCCGCGCGTGTATTGCTCAAACCACAGGAGTTACCTGTAGGTGTAATGACAGCAATAGTTGGCGCTCCTTTTTTTGTCTACTTGGCTAAGTCGAAGGTGAAAAAATGAGTTTTGATTGGCTAGTCATTCGTTCCCAAGCGATATCTTTCCGAATTGACCGACGTGTACCAATCATATTGCTATGTTTGGCAGTAGCGATCGCAGTGGCGATGGTAATCAATATAGGGCGTGGTGAATATCCAATCTCGCCTTTAGATATCGTGAAAACTATATTAGGTTTAGATACAGGAAACCCAGACCATCAGTTCGTGATTCAGAGTCTGCGTCTACCCCGCACCCTTGTAGCTTTTATGGTGGGAATGGCGTTGGCAATTTCTGGCACTATTTTCCAAGGACTGACACGCAATCCATTGGCTGACCCAGGTATTATCGGCATCAATGCTGGGGCTAGTCTGGCGGCAGTTACAGTAATTGTACTATTTCCCTCAGCACCAATTTACACCTTGCCTTTGTCGGCTTTTGCTGGTGCATTGCTGATGGCGATTTTAATTTACTCGCTGGCTTGGAATAACGGTAGTTCTCCGATTCTATTAATTTTAATGGGTGTTGGTTTATCTGCGATCGCCAGTGCCATAACCAGCCTAATGATTACCTTTGGCGAAATTAATGACGTTAGTAATGCTTTGGTTTGGTTAGCTGGGAGCGTCTACGGCCGGACTTGGGAGCAAGTCTTTTCTCTGTTACCTTGGTTAATTGTTTTTGTCCCAATGGCTTTGACACTAGCAAGACATTTGAACGCTTTAAATTTAGGAGATGATGTCGCCAAAAGTTTAGGTAGTCAAGTGGAATGGCAACGTGGTTTACTCGTGCTGGTGGGTGTAGCCTTAGCAGGTGCAGGAGTCGCCACCGCCGGAAATATTGGTTTTATTGGTTTAATCGCACCTCATTTAGGACGACAGTTGGTAGGTGGAACCCATGAAGGCTTGATTCCTACTTCCGCACTCTTGGGAGGAGTGATTGTTGTAATGGCAGACTTGCTAGGAAGAACCCTGTTTGCACCTATCGAACTTCCTTGTGGGGTCGTAACTGCTGCTATTGGCGCTCCTTATTTTCTTTATTTATTAATTCGTAACCGCAAAAAATAAGAAACTGGGGATTGGAGGAGATGTGGTTTGACTTTGCTCACCAACCAAGAGATGAGGAGATGGGGGACGCAAATAAAAACAAGTGACAAATGACAAATGACAAATGACAAATGACAAATGATAAATCTAAAATGGTTTCACTTATGAAAGGACTCTCAACCAAAAGTCTGTCTTTAGCTTACGATGGTGCGCTGATTATCCGTGACCTAAATTTAGCAATCCCCACCGGAAAAATTAGTGGTTTAGTTGGCGCTAATGGTTGTGGTAAATCAACATTATTACGAGGTCTGGCAAGATTACTTAAACCCCGTGGCGGTACGGTCTATCTTGATGGAACATCTATTTTTAATCTTTCCACCAAAGAAGTAGCACAGCAGTTAGGTATTTTGCCCCAAGGGCCAGTAGCACCGGAAGGTTTAACAGTGCGAGATTTGGTAGCACAAGGACGTTATCCTTATCAAAATTGGTTGCAGCAGTGGTCAGCAAAAGATGAAAAAATCGTGCAGCAAGCACTAGAAATTACAGATTTGTTGAAATTAGCAGATAGAGCATTAGATACTTTGTCTGGTGGACAACGACAAAGAGCTTGGATTGCAATGGCGTTGGCGCAAGATACAGATATTTTACTTTTGGATGAACCGACCACTTTTTTAGATTTGGCGCATCAGATCGAGATTTTGGATTTATTGTATGAGTTGAACCAAAATCAGGGACGGACAATTGTGATGGTGCTACATGATTTAAATCAGGCGTGTCGTTATGCTGATTATTTAGTTGCAGTCAAAGATGGTCGAATTTTTGCTGCTGGAGAACCAAAGCTAGTGATGACTCAAGAAATGGTTCAGGAGGTTTTTGGGTTGGAGTGCCGGATTATTCCTGACCCAGTAGTAGAGACGCCGATGTGTGTACCGATAGGACGCAAGGGAAAAGCAAATAATAAATTTTCTGCAATGACTGATTCGATTTCGACTCAAGACATTGCTTAAAAATATACTTTCTAGTGCAGATTATTTTAACTCACATTCACCTAACTACAAACAACAAATAGTCGTGACAATCACATCACAATCTCCTAGAGTATCTAAAAATCGTAGTAATTCAGCCCATCCTTTACAACGTTTGCTCAACTATGGCAGCCAATATCGTCAACAAATTTGGCAAGCAACAACATTTTCGATCATCAATACGCTTTTAGACTTAGCACCACCGTGGTTGATTGGTACTGCGGTAGATATTCTCGTAAAGCAGCAAGATTCTCTAATTGCAAAGTGGGGAATAAAAGATGTATTTTCGCAATTTTTATTGCTTTCTTTTGTCACTGTCATTATTTGGATATTTGAATCACTTTCTCAGTACGCCTATGATAGAATTTGGCGTAGTCTAGCTCAAAATATCCAGCATAGTTTACGCTTAGATACTTACAATCATGTCCAAGAATTAGATTCAGCTTACTTTGAAGAAAGCAGCACTGGTCGTTTGATGTCAATTTTGAATGATGATATCAATCAGCTAGAAGATTTTTTAAATTTTGGAGCTAATGACATCATCCAGATTAGCACTTCACTCATTATTTTAACTGTTGGTGCCTTCTTTGTTTTACCTCCTTCCATTACCCTAGCAGTAATGTTGCCCATGCCATTTATTGTTTGGGGTTCCTTTACTTATCAAAAGCGTCTAGAAGCCCGTTATGCTGAGGTGCGGGAAAAGGTAAGTTTTTTGAATTCACGATTGGCAAATAATCTTAGTGGAATTAACACAATTAAAAGTTTCACCGCTGAAGATTATGAAAGCGCTAGATTGGCGGGAGATAGCGAAGCATATAGAAAAAGTAACACCAAAGCAATTAAACTTTCTGCCGCATTTGTGCCCTTAATTAGAATGCTAGTTTTAGTAGGGTTTACAGCCTTATTATTTTGGGGAGGAATGGCGGCATATAATGGTCAAATATCTATTGGTAATTATAGTGTTTTACTCGTTTTAGTACAGAGATTATTGTGGCCATTAGTCACATTAGGAGAAATATTCGACAAATATCAAAGGTCAATGGCTTCTGCCAATCGGATTATGGATTTATTAGATGCTCCTATAAATATTATTAGAGGAAATATATCTTTAAATGTTGCTCAGGTACGTGGTGAAATTGACTTTAAGCAAGTAACTTTTGCTTATCTAAATAGAGAACCAGTAATTAAAAAGCTATCTTTACATATTCCCTATAGCAAAACTATTGCTATTGTTGGGTCTACAGGTTCCGGGAAAAGTACCTTAGTTAAATTACTACTGCGATTTTATGATATTTCTTCTGGAACAATTACTATTGATGGTATTGATATCCAAAAATTAAACTTACGTGATTTGCGTCGCAGTATTGGTTTGGTTAGCCAAGACGTATTCTTATTTCATGGTACGATTGCTGAAAATATCGCCTATGGTACTTTTGATGCTACCGATGAACAAATAATTGCAGCTGCGAAAATTGCCGAAGCTGATGATTTTATTATCCGCCTACCCCAAGGTTATGAGACAATAGTCGGTGAACGGGGTCAAAAATTATCTGGTGGACAACGCCAAAGAATTGCGATCGCTAGGGCCGTTTTAAAGAATCCACCAATTTTGATTTTAGATGAAGCCACCTCAGCAGTGGATAATGAAACTGAAGCTGCTATTCAGCGTTCTTTGGAACGCATTACTGCTAATCGAACGACAATAGCCATAGCTCATCGTCTTTCCACTATCCGCAATGCTGATTGTATTTATGTGATGGAATATGGAGAATTCGTTGAGTCGGGAACACACGAAAAATTGTTGGAGAAGAATGGGATTTATGCTGGTTTGTGGAACGTGCAATCGGGAATGAAAAATCTTGGTTAGTAGGGAAATGAATTAGATTAGTGGCGATCGCAATCCTCTGAAAGTAGCGGGTAAGTGTGATTCCTAATGACCCGATAATTTAGAGTCAAATCGAACATATTTTACCAAAGCTATGATTTTACAGGCGGAATTTGCGCGAAAATCTTAGACTGCAAAAGTTCGGGAAATTTTTCCCAAACTACACCGCCTTTACGACTCTTGATATACAGTTGCATAAATTTTATTAACGCTGCTGAACTTTCTTCTGGGGAAAGATTAACAAATAGATAGGTGGGTTTCTCGTGGCTAGATACAGATACAACACAGCCTTGACTGCAAGCCCAAAGACATCCAACAGGCTGAATTTCTAGTTCGTCAGGATGGAATTGTTCACTACATAAACTATTTAGTTTGTCAAGTAAAATATTGCCATCAAAAGGCGGATTTTCTGGTCGTTTTTCAGATGAACGGTGGCAGGCTTTGCAGACGAATAGCGTGTGTTTAGTCATGGGTTAAGGTGTGTTAACTAGGTATTTAAATAAATCATCAATTACGGCATCAGCCGCAAGCAGATTTGACTCTCTCCAGGTTGATAATTTTACTAAGTAAACATGATTTTTTTGAACGGCTTTAAGCGTCTTCCATAGTGGTTTTTGTTTGAGTTCTTTCAATGATTTTTCATCATCATCTTCATAAATTCCTATAAATATAATATCACCGTCTATCTGCGATAGTTCTTCTTCAGGAATAAAAAGGTATCCCTTTGGAGTAAAAACATCTTGTCCTTTTGTGCGTTGCAATCCCACATCATTTAGTATTGAGCCAGCAAATACATTTTTAAGTTCACTAATAAATATAGAGCTATTACTAGTTTGCAGATAGACATAAGAAAATTTTTTATTTTGATAGCGATCGCCCAAAGCAACTTTCAGTTCTTGAACTCGCTGATAATAGTGATTCCATGCCTGCTGATAAGCATCTTCTCTGCCTAACACTTTAGCAACAAAGCTAAAATGTTCCTTCCACTGACGGGGGCCTTCCCAACCAGTTTGTACAGTTGGGGCAATTTTTGATAATAGAGGATAAATACTTTGATCGTCACTCAAATTTATAATTAAATCAGGTTTGAGTTTCAATATTTCCTCTAAATTGGGTTGAGTGACATCTCCCACCGATTCGATCCCATCTATCTTGTCTTCAAGATGCTTAGGAAAATCACTTTCCTGATATTCAGTTGTACTTCCAATGGGTTTAACGCCAAGACTAAGTAAGTTGCCCAAGGTAGCTGGATGCAAGGTGATAATCCGTTGAGGATTTTGAGGAACGCAACTTTCTCCTATTAAATGTGGAATCATCCGACAGTCAGTAGTCTGAGATAATTCATCTAAATTACTTACATTCTGAGTTAAGTTTTGATTGCAAGCGGAAAAAAGAAAAGTTGTTAGGCTAGCAAGTATAAATATGATTATTGCATTACTTACTTTCTTCATCATAAAAATAGTAGCTGGATTTACAGATGAATATGATGTGTTTGGGGATTTGAGTTAATGAGCGTTGACGAGGTATTTAAATAAGTCATCAATAACTGCATCAGTTCCCAGCATATTTGTTGCAGCCCATGCCATATAATCAACATAATAAACGTGATGCTCTTGAACAGCTTTAAGTTTTTTCCAAAGTGGTTCCTGTTGTTTTTTTGCCAGAAATTTATTGCCATTTTTTGAAAAAGTTGTCACAAATAAAATATCGCCATCAGCTTTTTTTAATTCCTCTAAGGAAATAGGAAAAGCTCCATAGGTTGAATCGATATTTTGTGAGGCTGGACGCTGCAAAAGCGCATCACTGATAATGGAGCCAGTAAATGAGTTTTTGGAATCAATGTATATCTGCTCACGCCCAACAGTTACAAAGGATATTTTTTTGCCTTGATAGCGAGTTCCTAATGCTAGTTTTAGCTTTTCTATTCGCTGATAGTAGCGATCCCAAAGTGCTTTTTCAGCATCTTGCTTCCCCAAGGATTCAGCTACAAAACTCAGATGTTTTTGCCAGCTTATGTAATCAATCTCACCTAATACTGTAGGAGCAATTTTAGATAGTAAAGGATAAATTGGCTTGAACCAATCTACACCAATAATTAAATCTGGTTTGAGTCGTAACGTTGCTTCTAAATTTGGTTGTGAAAGTCCAAGTAATTTTATTCCCTCCGTTTCACCATTAATGGATGTCAGAGAGTTTCCCTCTATGTAAACTTCGTTAGTTGTCCCGATGGGTTTAACCCCAAGTGCAAGGACATTGCCTAAAGTACATGATGATAAGGTAATAACACGCTGGGGGTTAACGGGAACACAGGTTTCCCCCATTGTGTGTTTAACCATGCGACATTCTGCGGTTGGTTGTTTAGGTAATGATGATGTATTGTCATGTGCATGATGATTGCAAGCTGTCAGCAGAGTAAATCCGAAGATTCCTAATATTAACCACCAGAAAAAATGTCGCATGATTATCTCATTATTAAAACTGCCAGGAAACTGTACCTTGCACTGTAAAAGGTTGTCCATAGCCAACACGACCGCCAAAATATCCAATTTCAAAATAATCTACGTCAAATAAATTATTGAAGTTGAGTCCGACTTTAAGTCTGTCTCTTTTATAGAAAATAGCAGCATCAGTCCTCAGATAACTTGGGATATCGTAAGTATTTTGTAGATTTCCAGGGCGATCGCCTACAAAAAATAACCCTAAACCAAATCCTAACCCTTGTAAATCACCTTTTTGAATTTCGTAGGTTGTCCATAGATTGAAAGAATGATCTGGGACACTTTCTAATCGGCTGCCAACGTCAAACGTAGTATCCTTAGTAATACGGGCATCCGTATAGGCATAGCCGGCAGAAATATTCCATCCCGGCAAAATTTCGCCCGACAAACTCAGTTCAACCCCTCTGCTGTTCTGCTCACCCGTTTGGATTTGAAAATCTTGATTATTGGGGTCAGTTACCAAAACATTGGTACGTGTCAAATCATACAAAGCCAAGGTTGCGGAAAGTCGGTCATTTAAATCTGCCTTCACCCCAACCTCAAACTGCCGTCCCCTTTCTGGTTCAAAAAGAGTATCCAAATTAGCGCCAAACAGAAATGTGCCTCTTGCGGGAGTAAATGAACTGATATAGCTGGCATAGAGCGAAACAGGGGGGATGGGTTGATAGACAATACCAAACCGAGGACTTAAGGCGCTATTTGACTGGCTACTTTCTGTATTAGCAATAAAGTCTTGAGAATTTTGCCTAAACCCATCAAACCGCGCACCCAACAGCAACTTCAAGTTTTCTATGAGGGTGATCTGATCTTGAAGATAAATTCCGAATGAGTCTGTTGTTGCTTCGTTCCTGGCTTCAAATGTAAACAGACCACTGCTGGGTTGACCATAAATAGGGTTGAATATATCAATGGGGGCAGCATCACCAGATGCAGTTCTTGGTACTGCACCTATAGACCGATTCAAATCAACCCCAAATAGAAGCTGATGTTGAATTGAACCTGTGGAAAATTTGCCCACAACATTTGTTGTGAGCGTAAAGCTTGTGAATTCATTCTCATAGATTGAGAATGAACGACTTATTGTGCGGTTGTCTGCATCCAAAATGTCAGGTCTGGTTTCTGTGGAATATAAACTACGAAAACCATACCGAAACGCATTGGTTAAAGACCAATTGTCGTTAAATTTATGTTCTAGTTGATACCCAGCTCTTACTGTTGTTCCATCTACGTTATCAGTCGGTTCAGTCAAGTTGCGATTACGGGGGATTTTACCATTAGGGTTGGGAAATATCGTGCCAATAGTCGGCACACCAAATCCTTTGCCAGAGTCTCTAGTCTCGATGTAGTCTGCACTTAAAGTCAGGTTAGTTCTCTCGCCAATTGCCACACTGATCACAGGCGATAAGCTCAAGCTTTCACTACTATAAGAATCGATAAAACTACCTGAATTTCTGTAGGCTGTATTGAGACGATACAATACGGTTTTTGAGTCATTTAACGGCCCAGAAAGATCAACCGCACCTCTGTAGAAACTATAGCTGCCAACGGTGGCATCAACAGCATAAAAAGGGTCACGTAAAGGACGCTTCGTGACAATGTTGATGCTTCCCCCCGGACTACCCAAGCCAAATAGCACGGATGCGGGTCCTTTCACGACTTCGATTTGTTCAACATTGGCAAGTTCAACCGAATCTCCAACGCCAGGATCGGGTAATCCATCCCTAAGCAAGCTATTGTCCGATACGCCAAATCCGCGAATTTTATAGTAAACTGCTGGACCAGCGTTAAATTCTGGGATGACACCTGCAACATTTCTGAGGGCATCATCTAAGCGGTTAATTTGTTGGTCACGTAACACTTGTTGTGGTACTATCTGAATCGATTGGGGAATATCACGCAAAGGTGTATCTGTTCTTGTCCCAGTCGTAGTATTTGTTACGCGATACCCATCTTGCTCTCCTGTCACCACCAACTCAATTGGCTCATCCTGTTCTACTGTTGGTGTTTCCGGTTGTGTCTCACTTGTCGGCTGCTCTGTTGTCGGTGGCTGTAGTGCTGTTGGTGTCTCAGTCACAACTACGCCGAAAATTAAACCCTCATTACTATCAAATAGCTCAACCGTTGGCGAACTCGCTTCACCTGTCACTGTAATTCGGATAGTATTTGCATCGATATTAGTTACAGTCACTACCGTAATTCCAGTAGCAGGATTTTCTTGACGGAACTCACTACCAGATGCCAAATTTAACTGAGCATTGGGAATATCTGCAATAAAATTATTCCCTTCACTCTTAATTACAGGCTGCAACTTATCTGAACCTGTATTCTCTAAAATTACTTCTAGTTCCTTGTCTGTTGGCCTTAGCTTTACACCCGTTACCTGAATTATCCCTTGGGCAAGCCACTGATTAACCGTAGTCGCTGGGCGCTCAATTTCATTTAAACGAGGAATTTTCTGATTACTTTTAGCCGTAGTTGCCACAGGAGACGTATTTGGATCAGAATTAGTAAAACTTGCTTCTGCCCCAGCTGGCAAGGCAATCAATCCCAAGATGGAGCCAAGCATCCACACTTTCAGCCAGCAATAATTTGACATCAATGCTCACACCATTAATAAGAATCAGTTTCAATAAAATACCGTGAAACTCGATGTGGCAGAAGACTCATCCGATAGGTAGACGGAATTTTTTCGATAGCTAAACGGAATTTTTTCGCAGTTTTTGGTATTCCTTGGGGTTCATGCCAAACTGTTTGCGGAATGCAGCCGCAAACGGACTGCGACTGTTGTAACCCATTGCATGAGCAATTTCGGTAATTTTCATCTCTCCTGTATCTAGCAGTTGTCTTGCTTGTTCAAGTTTGTAGTGACGCAGATAGCCAAATACTGTTGTTCCAAAACACGAACGAAAGCCGCGTTTAAGGGTGCATTCATTTAAACCAACTCGTCGCGCTAATTCGTTCAAAGATAGTGGATTGTCCAGCCGTTGCATTAGAATTTCCCTAGCGTTGTGAATTCTATCTACTACATCTGGTTGCAGAGGCTCAATATTGCTTTTGCCGTCACAAATTTCAATCTCTTGCCCTAGCAGCATTCCCATCAGTTCCAGCACCTTACCTTCTAAGTACATCCGTTTGGCAATTCCCCGATAGGGACAATGCAAAATTTGCTGTGCTACTCTCTGCATGGGTAGGGTTGCGGCTCCACAGCGATGGTACTTCAGCTGATCATAGGGTCGAATTAAGTGCTGTAACTCTTTTGGTAATTCCCCTTCACTATCGCCAGTAAAAGAACACAGTAACTCAGGCTGCACTGTAAATTCCACCTCAAGGAATGGCTGTTCGTGATAAGTTTCGGATTTTATTTTAGGAGTTAAACCACTGCCGTGGAAAATATACTGTCCGCCACAGATGGATGTATATTGATCTTCGTGTCCCCCGGTAAAATGGAAGTGGTAATGTAGCGAATGTTCGGTTTCTGGGCATTCAAAAATTGTGCGATCGCACAATCGCAAGTCACCAATGCATAGATCCAATCCTGGACGCAGTTGGATTTCCCGCCAGTAGCCCTTTCCCAGTAGCTTTGGGTAATTGTAGATCAGATCCAACCCATCATCGGGGTCTGGATGTTGGGAACTATCAACCTTTCCCTGATGGAGTAACTCATCGAAGGCTTGGTTGGAGATGGAGATGGTCATAGTTAATACCACTGAAATTAAAGTAAAATTTATAACAAAAATTTATACAAAAGGACTAAACCTAAGTCAAATTTACTTGGAGATAAATAAGAAATATTTCTAATATTGTTGCATAAAATTACTAGTACAATTACCTTAACCTCTCACTGATGGTCGTGGAGTGTCTCGCAAAGAAGCCTCATCTAATACCAATTCAATTAATGATTGCAACACATCCTTGGGTAAAGACGCGATTCATCGCGTCTCTACAAATGGTCTATTTGTCGCATTCTTTTTTAATTAGTATAAATTACTACCTTTTTTCTGCTGTCTCCTTCACAAAACTACCGATAATTGGACACTCACCGTAGTTCCTATTAAGAGGTCAGAAGAGATTAACAGTTTCCCACCATGAGCATTGACGATGCGTTTGGTAATAGCAAGTCCTAGCCCAGTGCCACAAGGTTTTGTAGAGAAGAATGGTTGAGAAAGTTTAGTGATAACTTCTGATGGAATTGGCTCACCGCCATTGTGGATATTAATGTAAACTTTATCTATATGCAAATCCACTTTCCATTTAACGATATCTCCTGGTGCGATCGCTTCGCAAGCATTACGGACAATATTGATAAATACTTGTTTAAGTTTGTCCTTATCTCCCAAAATTTTTACTGTAGGTGACGCCGGAATAAATTCAATTTGTCGTTCCAGAGCTTCTGGCATTTCACGAATGCATACAAGCAAGTCATGAATGAATTCATTCACATCTAATTCACAAAGTTGTAACACTTGGGGCTTGGCGTAGAGCAAAATTTCGCTTAATAGACGTTCTAAACGACTAGCTTCGCTCAGTGCCAAAGTTAATCGTTCTTGAGCAGATTCAGTCAGAATGGTTTTTCGGAAATACTTCAATCCCATGAGCATTGTAGTCAAAGGATTACGAATTTCATGCACAATAATGGCAGCAAATTCACCAATTGCTGCTAGTCGTTCTTGTTCTAAAAGTTTGGCTTGGGCTGCTTGTAATTCTGCGGTGCGTTTTTCTACCTCAGCCTCTAGAATATGATTAAATTGGCACTGTTGTTGATAGAGATGATAGTTGTCAATTGCTGTTGCAGCTCGTTCAGCAAACAATTCCACTATTTGGATGTCTTCTTTTGTAAAATCACGTGATTGATGATTAAAAGAACAGATAGTACCAATCACTTCATTTTCAGCAGTCCGCAATGGTATGCCTAAATATGCACAATAACCTTCTGGAGCCTGTCCATATTCTGGGTATTTTTGAGCATCTTCCACTGCTAATGAGTGACCAATTTTGATCACAGTGCCAGTTAGTAAACCATGTAGTGAATAAACATGTTCGCCTTCACCCATTTCGAGACTACTGGCTAAAACAGTTTCAAAGCCCTCTTGGCAAAAAGTAACAACTGTCCAATCAACTCCAATGAGTTCGCTGACTCCGCAGGCAATATTGTGCAAATAGCTACTGAGTTCGCCAGTTCGATAGTTCAAAGAAGATAAACGTGCTATGATTTGCCGCTCACGCTGCCAATTTTGGTTGTGCAACAACATTTCGTCATCACTGGTTTTGCTCATGGATGCCTATTGCATGGGTTTTGAAGGAGGCTGCGAGGTGCAAAGAAAGATTTTAGATATATATGCTATTTACATACAACAAAATTGTATAATTTTACTTAACTAAATGTAAAATTATACAACAATTTAATAACTAGAAATGCAGCCCAGGAACGATTCAAAGGATTCAAGACTTGAAAGTTTAGATTTTGCTGAGAAATCCATAAGATTTTTTTAAACAAAATCTCAGCTTTCTAGATATTAATCCTTAGATATGCATAATTTTTAGACTAATTATTCAAGCAATAATTGGTTCAAAGTTCAACTCAAAAGCTATATTGTTGATTAATTATTGAGGTATTTGAATCATGAAATTCAGAATTTTATTAATCCTAAGTTTTTCTTCTATTGTCATGGTTAGCTGTACTCCAGAAGTATCAAGTAATCAATCTAAGAAAAGTGCGATCGCTGTGAATACATCTGTTCCTACATCTTCAACTCCGGCGAAGTCTTTAGCCTCTTCAGCACAATCTCAAAGGTCAACTGCTACCAAGTCAGGCACTTTTGTTTCTGGAGAACATCCAACGCAGGGAAAAGTCAATATTACAACCAAAGACGGTAAATCATTTCTAGAGCTTGAGCAGTCATTTAAAACCTCTGAATCAGGCCCGGATTTAGTAGTAATTTTACATCGTTCAGATAATGTAATTGGTTCAACTAAGCCACCAGCTTATTCTTTAAAAAATGGAGATTATATCATTATTGCTCCATTAAAAAAATATAGTGGCGCTCAAACATATTCTATTCCTGATAATATCAATTTAGCAGATTACAAATCTGCCGCTATCTGGTGTCGCAAGTTCAATGCTACTTTTGGTGCTGCTAATTTGAGTAGTTGAAGAATTCAGAATTCAAAATAACTAATTTGACCTACTTAATTATCGTAGCTGGCGATCGCAATAATAGTAGATAAAGGCACTTCAGCAAAATACTGTTGCTGAAATTGTTCTTCTCGGACAGCAGCTAAAAATCGTGCAACGGCTGCGTCGGTAAGGTTTTCGGCACTATCGCTTGGATGCCAGGTGATTTGCAAAGAACGGTCTTGTCGTGTAACTGTAAACCCTAAATATTTTAAAGCTTTGATTCCGACAAGTAAGGTTTGGTCGCTGATGCCGATTTTCTCTAAAAGTTGTACGCGGGTAACTAGTTGATTTGTGCGACTGAGATATTTGGCAATTCCTACAAGAGTTAGCCAAATTTGATTGGGTGGTTGGTGCTTGGGTTTAGACCAAGCGATCGCTAATTGTTGCTGATTGTCATCCCCAGATCCAGAGCGGCTTGTCATTAAACATCGCCGCAACCACATACGTAAATCATCCCAATTAGTGGGACAATCTTCAATAATCAGTGGTGAGTGCTGAGTGGTGAGTGCTGAGTGTTCCTGATTCCGTAAGTCTAGGATGAAGGGTGTTAGCAATAGCGGGGCGTTGAGTGCTGAGTTAACAGAAGAACGCACAGCAATTAATCTGATTTCATAACGTTTTTTGAAGGTGTTGTAGTCTAATTCTGCTATGCAATCACACCTTCCTATGGGCAATTCATCTTTGTAGTGTCCCCACCATATACCAGGAAAAGCACTTCTGCTGGAATCATCCCGAATGTCAAACTCAGTTTTAATGTACTGTACCTTTTTTCCTTGCCAATCCTGCTGATTGCGATGCCAAGAATTTTCAAACCAACAGTTTTGAATTAGCAATTTCGGAACGGGATTACCCATTCCACAAGGTTCTAGCAGTTTCAGTTCCAAAAATAACTCTTTCCCCAAGTCTGCGACTGTCACCGTCAAGTCTGCTTGCACGGTTGGTGTTAGGGTTGTGCTACCTAAAGTTTGCCGCAACTGCTGATTAATCGCCGCTGTAAATAAAGGAATATTTTCCACCAACAAACTCAAACCCGCTGCAAAGGGATGTCCCCCAAAGCGGTGTAACAAATGTGCTTGGTCTTTCACCAGTTGGTATAAATCGACAGAATTCACCGAACGAGCGGAACCCCTTGCAAGCAGAGGGGCAGAGGGGCGGAGGGGCAGAGGAGAAGAATTGCTCCCCTGCTCCTCTGCTCCCCTGCTCCCCTGCTCCCCTGCTCCTTCCGTGCTTAACAAAATCGTTGGGCGACCTGTTTCTTGTGCTACCTGTCCGGCGACTAAACCCAATACACCCGCAGGCCATTGGGCATCTTCTAAGACTATGACGCTGGTAGTTGATAAGTCTAATTGGGTGAGTTTTTGCGCCACTTGTGCTTGCACATCTTTTTGTAAAGATTTGCGGCGGGTGTTGGCGAGTTCTGTAACTTCGGCTAGTTCGTTACAACGTTTGGCATCGCGGCTAGTTAATAATTCAACGCAGAAACTAGCATCACCTTGAATGCGGCTAACGGCGTTAATTCTTGGCCCCAAACCAAAGGAAATATCTGTGGGGCGATCGCCATTTTTCTGGCACAATTCTAATAATCGCCCTACCCCTGGACGCCGCCGCGCTGCTGGTGGCTGTTTAAAATCTTCTTGCAGTCGTTGAATTCCCGTCTGTGCCAAGTAGCGGCAATCTCCACTTAACTGCACTAAGTCGGCAATTAATCCAACTGCAACTAAATCTAATAAATCCTCTAACGGATATTTTGCAACATTAGGCAGGGTTTGATACAGTGCTTCCACCAACTTATAAGCTACCGCCACCCCAGAAAGATTAAATAACTGATGTTCCTTTGGTAAATAGCGGGGATTGATAATTGCTGCGACGGGTGGGCGTTCAGTAGGTAGTGTGTGATGGTCTGTAACTATTACATCTATACCTAACTGTTTGGCATAGATAATTTCCTCAAGGTTTGTACTACCTGTGTCACAAGTAACTATTAATTTACAACCTTGTTTTGCTAAGTTATCAATCCCTTGTTCATTAAGTCCGTGGGATTCTTTCAGGCGATTGGGAATGTAGTAAATTAACTGAGTATTTTGAGCGAAAAACTGCCCCAATCCGTCCCAAAGTACAGATGTGGCGGTAATGCCATCGGCATCGAAGTCTCCCCAGATGGCAATTATTTCTTTAGTATTGCGTGCTAGTTGCAAGCGTGCGATCGCCAGCTGCATTTCTTGCCCAAACTCAAAGGGACTCTTTGGTTGATAAGCTTTATGGTTGATAAAAGCTGTTAATTGTTGATTATCTTTAATTCCTCTTTGCCACAACAATTGCGCTGCATACAGTCCACTTGATGCAGGTGTATACTGTTTCACCGCTTGGATAAACCACTCTGGTGGTTGTTCACTTGCAGATATAGTCCACTGCTGTTGTTCTGGCATATAAATAAAGTTAGGAGTTAGGAGTTAAAACTCTCAAAATTGAAGAAGAATTCAGAAGTCAGAATTCAGGAGCAAAGCCGGAGACTCCGAAATTCCGGTCAGAATCAAGACGCTCGTTCGCCCTTGGCGTGCCGTAGGCAAGACTCGCTTGCCGCCGGCGCTATCTGTTGGGGATTCAGACCGGCGCAGGAATTGAAGACCACCAAATTTTCAATTTGGTGGGGGTGCAAAAACGCCGATTATTCAGACGCTCCTGCGTCGCTAACGCTGCGCTATCCGCCAGTCGTACAGAAAACATTGCTGAATTCTGACTCCTGACTCCTGAATTCTGTTCGATAACTCAGGGTAATGTTAGCTTTCAGAAGTTTCCTGGGAGAACCTCTTATGGATAGTTCTTGTGGATTCTCCATCAGCAGCTACCGTTATGAGATAGTCCATTAAACCATCTGAGAAGGGGAGACGTAAGTGGAAAGTACCATCGGGTTTGATTTTGATGGAATGACCACCAATGTTTACGCTTGTATTTGGTTGGGTTGCTCCGTGAATAATCAACTCAGCATCGGCCACAAACCAAAAATCTCCGTGGGGATGACTGAAGACACGAACGTTAGGTGAACGGGCTATGAGTAACCAGCGATCGCCATCAGCGATATAGCCAATTTCAACCATGTAGTCGCGATCGCTGACGGGAATTGCCACAAAGCGATCGCGTGCTACCTCTTCACATTCATACTGCTGTACAAGCTGGGGACTTTGATAACTCAAGTCAATTCCAGTCACATCGTAAAGCCGCACTACCAATTGGGAACCACCCTGTTGATGCAGCACTTCCTTCTGAGCCTGGGAAATGTACCAAGAGACATAAGCCCATTTGGGAGTGCGGGGTGTGAGGGCAATATTGCTCTCTTCTTCACTGCTCTCTTCTTCGCTGATCTGTTCTTCTACATCTACCAAGTCAATAGCTGTTTCGCTTGTTAACGCTACATCTTCAACGGTGGGATCTGTTGTGGGATCTGGATGGACAGGACTGAAAACACGAACGATCGCTGACTGGGCGATGAATAACCAGCAATCGCCATCAGCGACATAGCCAATTTCAGCTATGTAATCGCGATCGCTGATGGGAATTTCCACAAAGCGATCGTGTGCTGTCTCTTCACATTCATACTGCTGGACAAACTCAGGACTTTGATAACTCAGGTCTATCCCAGTGACATCATACAGCCGCACTACCAATTGAGAGCCGCCCTGTTGTTGCAGCGCTACTTTCTTGGTTTCGGAAATCTCCCAAGAGACTTCAGCCCATTGAGAAGTGCGGGGTGTGAGTACAATACTGCTCTCTTCTTCACTGCTGTTTTCTTCACCGATCTCTTCTTGGACATCTACCAAGTCAATATCTGTTTCATCTGCAATTGCTACATCTTCAACGATGGGATCTGGATAGATCGGACTGAAGACACGAACAATGGCTGAACGGGCAATGAATAACCAGCGATCGCCATCAGCGGCATAGCCAATTTCAGCTATGTAGTTGCGATCGGTGACGGGAATATCCACCAGACCGTCGTCTGCTGTCTCTTCACATTCATACTGCTTTACAAGTTGAGGACTTTGATAACTCAGGTCAATGCCAGTCACATCGTAAAGCCGCACTACCAATTGATAGCCGCCTTGTTGCCGTAGCGCTGCTTTCTTAGCTTCGGAAATCTCCCAAGAGACATAAGCCAATGTATAAGTATGTGGTGTGAGCACAATATTGCTCTCTTCATCTGCATCTACCAAACCAATACCTGTTTCGGCTGCAATTGGCTCATTGTCAACCGTAGTATCAGTTTCTCCTTGGGCATCTGATCCCAAAGTGGTAGCCCAGGCTCCCATCCCTGCACCTGCTGCTAAAGCCGCAGCGGTGGCAAAGTCTGTGGAGTCAGCTTCAGCCACACCTTCCCCAACAGTCGGTTCTGCTGGAGACGTTTCTTCTGGGAAATCGATAGTGGGTTCGGCTGCGTCCGCCACCACATTCAATACATCTCCTGGAAATGGAAATTCTGGCAAATTTAGCAGTGAGGATGTGTCTACTGCTGACGGTTCCACATCATCTGCGACATCGGCTGCCACTTCCCCAGACTCCGGTAAGGGAAATTCATCTACTGAGTCTTCAGTTGAGGTAATACTATCTAGCCAGTTTAATTCTGCCTGAAGTTCCTCATCTATCTGATCTTCACTAACTTCTGTGTCCCAATATGCAAAATTAGATGTTACTTCTGGCACATCTGGTAATTCTGGAAGTGGGGCTGTTACCTCAGATGAAGGCAGTTCTACATCAGATACTTCTTCTGGAATATTACCCAGATGAGGATATGGAGTATTAACTACCGCAGCTGGGGCTTCTATGTCCCATGCAACTTCATCAGACTCAGGATTGCTGGCCTCAGTATAATTGTCTAGCTCAATTGTCTCATCAAGCGGGACTATTTCTGTTTCTTTGTTGGTAAAGGCAGACCAGGTAGCCGCCCCGATGCCCGTTGCTAGAGCCGCACCACCAGTTAAAGCTGCGGCTCCCAAGTTGTTATTTTGCGATCCATTAGTGACACCTGAAGTTGTGCCTTCATAGAGGTTAGAGGTGCCATTAGTTGCCTCTTGGACTAAATTTGATGTCCCCTGAGTAGCATTTTGGGTCAGGTCAGATTGTGTTTGAGCATAGATGTTGAAAGGAGTGCGATCGGGGGTTTCTTGCTCTTGGAATTGCGGTACTGGCTGCTCCTCAAGCATCGCTCCATTCAGGGAGGAAACTGTGCTCGATGCCAGCACAGTTGTTTCTCCATCCTCTGTGTTGGGTGGATGAGGATTTGATTCTGGTAAGTTGTCTGTTTTCTCTGTGGGTAATGAGCGTTTTCCCAGAGTCCACCATAGTAAGGCTCCAGCTACACCCAGAAAAAAGACAGGTAGTAGCAACCAAATTGGTGTTTCTTTGTTGACAATTGGACTGTTTTGTGCGGGAGCAGCCGCCACAAAGGGCTGTTCGCCAAATACAGAAGCACTGGCACTAGGGGAAGGCGTAGCCGCTGGTGTTGTCTCGGCACTGGGGGAAGCAGCTACAGCAGGTTGTAATACCCTGGTTGCGATCGCCTCTGCTTCAACAGTCCTAGCTTGTTCTATAGCCTGTTGTCCTGGGGGTGCTAGGGTAAAGCCGAGAAAATCTGCTGTGTTTAAGCTGGGATTTTTTTTGTAAACGTAAACTAAAGGTTGCGAGAAGGGATATCTAGCATCATCTGGCAAGGCTTGATGTAATTGCAGAACTCGCACATCTTTCAACTTCGATACCTGATTAGCTAACACATAGCTAATGCCATCTTTGCCTAGTTCTTTGATGACTTCTGCGGTATCATCCTCAGTTAGTTGGGTAGCATTGGCTCCTGTCGCAAACTCAGCAGTCTTAAAGGCTGGATAGGTACGAAAAGTATTGCGAGTTTCACTCGTATTAGGGTGATCGATTAACCTAATCTTCCCTGAAGGCCCTCCCAGTTGTGACCAATTTGTAATTTGTCCCCGGAAAATCCGGGCAAATTGCCTACTAGTCAAGCTTCCTTTGAAAGGATTATCTGCACCAACGACGATCGCAATCTTTTCACGGCGCAAGCGAACTTGCTCTAGTCCTTGGGCTTTTTCTGCTGGCGTCAATCCACGCCCCATTGCTACTATGTCAAGTTTGCCATCTAGCAAATCTTTCAGTGCCGTATCAGTGCCGTTAGCAGCAACTTCAACTTTTGTGCCGGCAAACTGTTTTTCAAAACTTTCTTTCAGGCTTTGGTTGATTGCACCCAAGCTATTTGAACCGTCAATCCGCACTATTGATCCATTCTGCACTGTTTGCGGCAGTGCAAAAGAGGGAGTTTCAGGTGTAGATTGTGCCAGCACGGGTTCTGATACCATCAGAGTTGCTGCCATTGGGGTCGTAGCTAAGGCAACCCATAATACCAGCCTGACTATCGAAGTATCTTTTTTTTCTTGTTGCCACATATGCCCCTTATTAAAGTAAAAATAGAAAGCCTACCAGTCCTAAATCGCGATCTTTTTAAGGATGATGAAGGAGACGCGCTAATTATACATCTGAGTTATCTTTAGTTCTAATTACTTCAGTTTACTTGTGCTAGTTTATACTTCGCTGTAACTTGCATAGCATGATAATTTATACTCTAATTGCTAAAGTCTGTTTACTATAAATTCTTCTAAGTTATATTGCAACTTATACCAAGTTGGTAGCTTATGGCCACAATTATGAATTATTGAATTACTAAAACTGGTAAAGTGTAGCAAATTCAATATTTTTTAACAATATTATTTTCAGTAGTGCTGAGTTCTGAGTATCCTCTTGTCTTAAATAAGTACTCATTCAGGACTTACGCAAACAAAAGCCGAAATACCCTGCGGGTTTGCTGAAAGCGTTCTCGTAAGTGTAGCCGTTTCTCTACGAGAGGCTGCGCTAACGCGTAGCTTGCTTCTTTGCAGGAGTATGTGTCTACATGAATTGCCCCAGAGCGCCTATAGTTTTAGGAAAGAACAAATATGAATGTTTTGAAAAACCACATCTGCCGTAGGGGCAATTCATGAATTGCCCCTACGGCGTTGATCTACT
>NZ_JBDNJQ010000127.1:0-25007 GCF_051172895.1 Nostoc sp. CALU 1950
CCCAAAGTTTGGTTTTGGGAAAGGGTTACTGGGTTTGGGTTAAAGGTTTTTAATTCCCCTTTCCCCCTTAACCGACAAGTATTGCGATTGATATTGTCTCTAAGCCAATTAAATACGCTACAAATTACCAACAGTTACTTGCTGGCGTTTATATCCAAGGTGCTGTTATACTCATTGTCTGTAGTCTAAGTAATATCAAAGTAATAAATATATCAACATCAAGCATGAACTGTTAGTTTTTTATCAGTATTATTTATACATAAAATGACGTATTAATACCGTTAATATTCCGGAAAATTGGCTGGATTTTTCACTTACTGATTCTCACTTTACCTAGATTTAATAACTTCAGTAGCAATTTTGAAACACTATAAAATTATTGACAATTATTATTAATTCCTCTAATATTTAAAAGCAATTGAAAATCTTTTGCAATTCTTTGTTTGGCGCTAACCGTAACTAAATGTCATGCCCAACAACTCCGCTCTGGGTAACGGAAAACCGTGGAGCCGCCGTCAATTACTGAAGCTGGGCCTAGCAGGTGCTGGAGTAACTGGTGCAGCTGGACTTTGGCAGATACTAAATCTACAAAGTCAGACAATCGTCAAAGTGCCACCACTCAATATAGAAGCACCAGACGGCGTTACTAACCCGATGAAGATGTTAAGGGATTTTGATTATGGGACGGTGAAGCAAGAAAATGGGCGGACTATCCGGGAATTTCAGTTAACTGCGGGTACTTCCATCATAAAACTCAATACTGCTGTCTCTTACAACATCTGGGATTTAAACGGTAGGATACCAGGGCCAACGCTACGGGCAAAACAGGGCGATCGCATCCGGGTACTATTTCTCAACAACGCAGGACATTCTCACTCTTTGCATTTTCATGGCGTTCATCCAGCAGAAATGGATGGTGTTCGCCCAATCAGCAACGGCAAAGCCACGATTTATGAATTTGATGCTGAACCTTATGGCG
Organism: Nostoc sp. CALU 1950; assembly: GCF_051172895.1. Classification (NCBI taxonomy): domain Bacteria; kingdom Bacillati; phylum Cyanobacteriota; class Cyanophyceae; order Nostocales; family Nostocaceae; genus Nostoc; species Nostoc sp. CALU 1950. Next base: position 980 of record NZ_JBDNJQ010000127.1, read on the forward strand.
TTCACTTATACCACTGCCATATCGAACCAGTCACCCGCCACATCGCTAAGGGACTGTACGGAATGTTCATCATCGATCCACCAACTCCCCGTCCCCCGGCTGATGAGATTGTATTAGTGATGGGTGGGTATGACGTGAATGATGACAGCCATAATGACTATTATGCCTTCAATGGTTTGCCTCACTATTACATGCATCATCCCATTGGGATTTACAAAGATCAGTTGATTCGGCTGTATGTCCTCAACATCATTGAATACGATCCGGCAGTGACGTTTCATCTCCACGCCAACTTCTTTGATGTCTATCGCTACGGCATGAGTATGACTCCTAGCGAGAAAACTGATGTGATTACGATGGGTGTAGCAGAAAGGCACATCTTAGAATTTGCTTTTCGCTATCCAGGTAAGTATATGTTCCATCCCCATCAAGATGCGATCGCAGAAAACGGTTGTATGGGTCAATTTGAAGTAATTACTGAGAGGATCTCTCAAAATCCTGTGAAAAATTCCTGACAATATTATTTAGTATTCGTAATTAATTCATGAGAATTTTAGAGAATAGTTGATAAAAAATATCATTATATGCAACAGTAAAATCTATGACAATCTGTCAAACAAACTAGATCCTAGTAGTCTGTCAATAAATAATTGATGGATTAATTCCCTGTAGAGACGGCGATTTATCGCGTCTCTCTAACCGTCAAAATGAATTTGACAGACTACTAGTAATAGTTTGAAATTTTTCAATTAATACCTTTTAAGTTGTGTGAGAAGCAAAAATGATAAAACTTCGTTATATCTGTTTAACAGCGGCAGCAACCTTAATAGTTACCTTGAGTTCCTGTAGTAGTACGCCAACCGCAGAAAATCCATCAGCACCAGTTGCTAGCCCTCAAGCTACAGAGGCAGCAAGTAATAACAGTCATAGTGGTCACGGTGGTAAAGAAAAAATAAACATTAACACTGCCATCTTGTCAGAATTGGATAAGTTTGAAGCCAAGCTAGGTGTTCCGGCATTATCGAACAAAATCCAGGCAAGTCGTCCTTATGGGAGTCCAGAAGATTTAGTTACTAAAAAAGTAATTACTCAAGAGCAGTTCGACCAAATTAAAGACCAGGTTGGTGTTCAAGAAGTTGTACTCACAGGTGAGGCAAAAGATGTTGACTATATGTCTAAATTAGGTTTAATGAAAGGGCATCTTTTAGTAGCACAAGAACTTCTAGATCAGAATCAGCCGAAGCAAGCAGAACCTCATATAGGACATCCGGTTGAAGAAATTTACGTTGATGTAGAAGAACAATTAAATGAGCGCAAAGTTAAAGAATTTAAGACAACTTTGGTGAGTTTGCAAGATTTAGTGAAATCTAGTCCGAAGGATAGCAAAGTTAAAACTAATTTTACTTCTTCAGTACAAGCAGTTGACGGAGCGATCGCAGCTTTGCCAGAAGCTCAACGCTCAAAACCAGGATTTACGCTACAGGTAATTAACGAACTACTAGATTCAGCCAACTCCGAATATGGCGCAGCGATCGCAGATGGTAAAATAACCGCACCAATTGAGTATCAAGACTCCCGTGGTTTTGTCGTTTACGCCAATGATTTATACAAAGGAATTTCTAGTCAAGTAGCTCAAGCAGATCCCGAAGCACACAAAGCGATCGATGCTAGTTTCGCTGAACTCATAAAAGTTTGGCCCACCGCCATCCCACCAGCAAAAGCAGTCAAAACACCTAATGATGTTACCAAACTCGTGAAAACCATTGAGGAAAACTCTCAAAAAGTCGTAGACAAATCCAATACCCAAGCACAGCGATAACACTTTAATTTAATGGTAAGTATAGATTAAGGAGTTTAAAATAGTTAAGAGTTAGGAGTTATGAATTGTGAGTTATGAATCTCAAACTACTAACTCTTAACTTCCAACTTATAACTCCTAACTAATTACACTCCATTCGTTACTTGAACTAACAACTGATGCAAGAACTTGACCATAAAAAGACCATTGACCTGCTGAACGCCATCATGGAATTTGAACTAGCAGGGGTAGTGCGCTACACACATTATTCTTTGATGGTAACTGGCCCTAACCGTATTCCAATCGTGGCTTTTTTCAAAGCACAGGCAAGTGAGTCTTTACTTCATGCCGAACAAGTAGGAGAAATTCTCACCGGTTTAGATGGGCATCCCTCCCTGAAAATTGCCCCAATGGAAGAAACCTACCAGCATAAAGTCAAGGATATCTTGGAAGAAAGCTTATCCCATGAAAAAAAGGCATTGGAACTGTATAAAAATCTGCTTGAAACTGTCACCAATGCCAGCATTTATCTTGAAGAATTCGCTCGCGGTATGATTGGACAAGAAGAGATGCATAATCTCGAACTGAAAAAGATGCTACGCGATTTTAGTTAATAGTCATTTAGTCATTAGTCATTAGTCATTAGTCGTTAGTTATTAGTCATTAGTCATTAGACAAAAACAAAGGACAAAGGACTAATGACAAGGGACTAATGACAAAGGACAAAAGACAAAGGACAAAGGACAAAAGATGAATTTTAGTACTGCTCTACCTACTTTTGTAATCACACTCCGAGAAGGAGTGGAAGCTGCCCTTGTTGTTGGCATTGTACTGGCTTTGCTGAAAAAAGCTAAACAATCCCGACTCAACTCTTGGGTATATGCTGGTGTTGGCGTTGGCATTGTCGTTAGTGCCTTAATCGGTGTGCTATTCAGTTGGATAATTCAAGTACTGGGAGCAGCGAATCCTCAATACACCACCGTAGTTGAGCCAGCGCTAGAAGGTGTGTTTAGTGTATTAGCGATCGCAATGCTCAGTTGGATGCTAATCTGGATGACTAAACAAGCCAGATTCATGAAAGCTACAGTTGAGGGAGCAGTCACAGAAGCACTGACACAAAACTCAAATGCTGGCTGGGGTGTTTTTACCTTAATTTTAATTGCCGTTGTCCGCGAAGGCTTTGAAACTGTTCTCTTCGTTGCTGCTAATTTTCAACAGGGATTAATGCCAGCGTTGGGCGCTATTGCTGGTTTGGTAACGGCATCCGCTATTGGAGTGCTGCTATTTAAATGGGGTGTCAAAATTAACATCCGCCAGTTTTTTCAGGTAATGGGCATTTTATTAGTGTTGATTGTGGCTGGATTGGTAGTTTCAGCCTTGAAACATTTTGACGAAGCTGTGGCTAACCTTGCCCTTAGCAGTCGCGCTACAGAAAACCTTTGTTTCTATTACGAACATTTTACAAAAGTCCACTCCTGTATTTTGGGGCCAATGGTTTCAAATACTTCCACAATTTTGCCTGACGAACAGTTTCCTGGCATTATTCTCAAATCTTTATTTGGCTATAGAGACAATCTCTATCTTGTGCAAGCAGTGGGATACGTGGCATTTTTACTCACCATTGGAGGATTGTATTTCCGCAGCCTCGGGGGTGCTTCTCCTGAAGGTAAAAAGAATATCCCCTTTGCTCAAAAACCAATTAGTTCTGCAAAAGATTAAAAGCATAGTCAGTTACCTCGTTCCCAGTCTATGACTGGGAATTATCTTAGCGATCGCTACGCTAATGTCGATCCAGAAGTAGCTACCTTAGTTAAAGCCACAGTTAATATTTTTGCCATTGTAATTTAATACAAATGTTTTCAACTAATACCAATTTGAAAAAATAATGCAACAAATCAACTATTTGTAGAGACGCAATTCATCGCGTCTTTAGCCAAGGATGTGTTGCAATCATTAATTGAATTGGTGTAATCAAAAAAGTAAATGAGCAAAATTTTTATATTAAATTCCTTACTGTTGCTTTCTCAAATACCCAATCCTGAAACAAAATTTTTAGATTTAAAAAATGAATTAGAAAAGAAAGGATTTCAGGTAATCATTGCACTACCACCAAAGCGAGGAGCTTATGGGTTACTAAGAGAAGCTGACAAAAAAATTTGGATTAATCCCGTAGTGTTTGAGTTACATATTGGGACTCAAACACTAATCCATGAAACTGTTCATGCAGCACAGGTATGTGCCGGAAAAGGAAAAATAAAAACTTTAGGTTTAGACATTCAGCCAAGCAATTATGCTCAACCATTTTTTAGACGCTATACTGATGCCAAACGACAAGATTTAGAAAGAGAAGCCTATGCAGTACAAACTCAACCTAATAGTTTTGAATTAGCTGTATCTCTTCTTCAACAACACTGTAAATAACTAGTTTTGAGAGTTGTTAGTAAAGCTGAACACCCTTTAGTTGAGTGTTGCCAAGTAAGAAGATTAAGTTTCCTGTGGGGCAAATAACGCTTGCTTAAGCTGCTGACAAGCCTTTTCTATTGCATCTATACTACCTGGATTAACCAGACCAAAATAATCAAACACATAGACTCGGTTATTTTTAGTTGCTTGCAGTTGCTGCCAAAAAGCTTCCTTTTTCAAAGAATCTAAAAGCGCTACTTCCGAATTTCCTTGTGGAGGATTAACTAAAATTATCACCTCTGGATTTGCTTCTAAAACTTTCTCAGCCGAAAGCGTCACGTAGCCACCAACTGGGCTTTTTCCTTGTAAATCTGCTGCTATATTTTTTGCTTTAAATTTTACTAGCAAATCCCCTGCCCAACTGTTTTTATTCGGCGCTAAAATTGGTTGACGACTAACCAGTGCTAGAGTAGAAAAACTCTGAGTTGGCTTATTTGGTAAGAAAGTTTGGTAACGGTTTAACAAAGGTTGAGGATCGGCATTAATTGATTTAGCAAGTGTTTTAGTAACTTCTTCTAGAGATTCCCAGCTATTCACCTTAGTGAGCAAAGTAGGAATTCCTAGTTGCTGAAGTCTTTGAATTGGGATATTAGAAAAACCTTCAGCACCAATAACTAAATCTGGTTTGAGTGCTACCACTTTTTCTAAATTTGGCGGACTTTGACCTTCACTAACGCGGGGAATATCCTTAAATCTGGAGTCATTATTAAATAATTTACTACCAGTGATTCCAACAATTTTTGTTTTATCTAGTCGAGAGATAATATCAGCCGATAGAGAAGAAAGAGCAACCACTCTTTTTGCTGAACCTTTTGGTAATTGCTGAGAGTTCGTGTTAGTCGCCTCAGTGGTATTTTCCACTTTGGTTTGTGGTTGCTGAGTATTTGCAGTGGTGCAAGCAACTAAAACTATACTCAACAAAATTGCTAAAGTAGATACGAGCCAGCGACGATGCATATTAAAATTCCATATATGAGTAGGAATGGTATAACATTAGCATTCGTAATTCGTAATTACTAATGACACTATCAGTTGAATTACGAATTATTAATGTAATTTTTCCAATCCCCAGTTAAACTTACTTCGTCTCCATCCAATTGTCACCAACACGCGCCTCTACAAGCAAAGGCACACTCAACTGCACTGCATTTTCCATCACCGATTTAATTTGTAGTTGTAATTCTTCCCACTCATTAGGAGGGATTTCAAACACTAATTCATCATGAACTTGCAACAACAAACGCGCCTGATAGTTCTTCAAAACCTCATGCAATCTTACCATTGCAATTTTGATAATATCAGCGTTAGAACCTTGAATTGGTGCATTAGCAGCAGAGCGTAATAAACCCGCATCATAAGCACCCAAATTTTTCAATTTACTCAGATCAATATCTTCTGGATTACTGCCTTTTAATTTGCGTAAACTGTTATTAGTAAAGTCAAAATAACGACGGCGACCGAAAATAGTTTCTACATAACCAAGAGCGATCGCTTCTTTTTTTACTCGCTCCAAATATCCAAAAACTTTTGGATATCGTTCATTAAACCGCTTAATGAACTCGTTGGCAATGGTCTTATCTATCCCAGTTGAGCGTGAAAACCTGAGAGAACCCATACCATAAATCACACCAAAATTGATAGTTTTTGCCATCCCTCGTTCTTCTGAGGTGATATGTTCTTTTTCAAAAACTAACCGCGCGGTAACAGTGTGAACATCCTCATTTTGCTGATATGCTTGCACTAATATCGGCTCTTGACTCAAATGAGCCAAAATTCGTAATTCAATTTGTGAGTAATCAGCAGCCACCATTAACCAACCAGGTTCTGGCAAAAATGCCTTACGAATTTGGCGACTAAAAGCTGTACGAATGGGGATATTTTGTAAATTCGGATTAGAAGAAGATAACCTACCCGTTGATGTTGCTGCTTGGTTAAAATCAGTATGCACTCGCTGGGTATCTGGACGCACCAATGCAGGTAATGCATCAACATAAGTAGACTTTAATTTGGATAGAGTACGATACTCAATGATCGCCTCAACAAACCCAGTGTTATCATCTTCTTGAAGTCTTTCTAGTGTTGCTGCGTCTGTAGAGAAGCCCGTTTGTATTTTACGAGAATGTTTGGTGCTTAACCCCAGCTTTTCAAACAATATTTGGCTCAATTGTTTAGGAGAACCTAAGTTAAAATTTTCCCCAGCTATTTCAGTTGCTTGCTCTTTTAACCTAGCTAACTCTGTTTCTAAATGCTGCGAAAGTTCTTGCAAATAAGCTGAATTAATGCGAACACCTGTGTATTCCATTTGGGCTAAAACCGCTTCTAGTGGCTGTTCCACTTCCACTAATAGCTTAGACAAAGCTGGAAAGTTATCCAGTTCCTCGCGCAATTTCGCCACTAAACCAAAGGTAGAATAAGCATCCATCCCGCAGTAATCTGCGACGGCGGGAATATCTATATCAGCGATAGTTTTGCCTTTAGGAACTAAATCTAAGTAACTTTTAGCTATCAATCCCAAATATCGCTGCGACAAATCCATTAAATTATGACTTGAATCGGGATTGAGAATATAACTTGCCAACATGGGATCAAACACGACTCCCGCCAATTTAATTCCTTGACACCTGAGAACTAAGCGGTCAAATTTGGCATTTTGTAAAGCTTTTGGATAATCCGCACTTTCGAGAATTGGGCGTAATACTTCTAACACCAAATCTTTATGTAAATTTTCCCCAGTTTTGTGCCCCACAGGAATATAAGCTACCTCATCTGGTTTCGTTCCCCAACAGCAACCAATTCCTACTAACTCAGCATCTCTTGGTTCTAAATCCGTGGTTTCAGTGTCCCAAGCAACGGGTGTTTCTGGATTAGTGAATTTTTGTAAAATTTTCACTAACTCAGTTAATTTAGCTTCGGTATTGATGATACGTGGTGTAATTGGGGAAGTCGATTGTTGTGGAACTGCTGCTGTATCACTAGCACTAAAAAACCACAAATCGTTATCTTCCTCAGCGCTGAATTCTGAGTTATTAAAGTTAGTATTAATTGTGTCTACTTTGTCTTCAAGTTTGCCACCAAAACGCTTTTGAAGGTCGTTTATCCTGCCTAAAAAAGACTTGAATTCTAATTTTTCTAAAATTGGTGATAAGACGTTTGTATCAAACCCTTTTAATTTACAATTTTCTAAATCAAATTCTATAGGAACATCTAAAACTATGGTTGCCAAATAGCGAGACTTTTCGGCATCTTCTTTACCCATTGCCAGTTTTTTCTGAGTTGCACCTTTAATTTCATCTAACGCAGCATAAATATGCTCAAGAGAACCATAGGTATTCAGAAGTTGTACTGCTGTTTTTTCTCCAATTCCCTTGACACCAGGAATATTATCTGATTTATCACCACAAAGAGCTTTAAAATCAACAATTTGTGAAGGTAAAACGCCCATTTTCTCTTTGACTTGTTCTGCTTCAAATTCCGTGATGCTATTTGTAGAGCGCTTTAGGGCATCTGGACTAAAATTCAGAACAGTGATTTCTTTGTCAGAGTCGATTAGTTGAAATAAATCGCGATCGCCAGTGAGAATCTTCACCCTATACCCAGCCGCAGTTACTCTCTGTGCTAAGGTTCCCAAAACATCATCAGCCTCAAAACCAGGGGCAGTGAAAAAGGGTAGATTGAAGCCATTCAGCAACTCATGCAGGTTTTCTAAGTCGGGAATGAAGTCTTCTGGCGTTTCCGGGCGATCGGCTTTATAAGTCTCGTCAGCTTCGTGGCGAAAAGTTGCCTCAGCCAAATCAAAAGCGATCGCCATTGCTTGAGGCTGTTGTGTTGCCATTACCTCTAACAGGCACTTCACAAAACCAAAACATATACTGGTAGGAATCCCCGTTTTGGTACGCAGTCCTCCATCTCGCCCTTTGGCGAAAGCAAAGTATGAACGATAAGCCAAGGAGTGTCCATCTACGAGGATGAACGTGGGGCGTGTTGCAGTTGCAGAAGTGAAAGTTTCAGACATAGCCCTATTTTAGCCAGAAGCCTTGTCACATAGTTAGCAATTTCAGATGCTTGTTTAGCTTGGCTTTGGCGACAATGGCGCAATTTTTGCGTACCAATTGCTCTTACATATCATTTTAGACAAAGCGATGTCTACGCATTTGTAGCTTTAGTACGGAAGCCAAGTAGAACCAACTTTGAGCAGGGATACTAGCCCAATTAAGTACGTGAGTATAAACATACTAACCAGATAGTAACTAGATCCCCGACTTCTGGTGATAAGTCGGGGATCTATCTCCTGAACCTTTTATGTTTAATTAGGTTGACCTAGCTTACATCTCAGGAACCAACAAAAACTAGCTTAATCTTTCGACATAATATTACCCTATCAAAGCCTCTTTGCCTTAACAAAACTTTATATATACCAATCAAAAAGTCTATTTTTCGAAGGAACTTAAACATAATAACTTTACATAAAGTTACGTATATTTATCAAGACTACAAGCAAATTTTCAGAGTTAGAAATAAGTTAGTAATCCCGTAATGATTCGTTTCAGAAAAGCATCTCCGATCATGACAACAAAACTATTCAACACTCTAGCTGCTGCCACAACTTTGGCAGGAATCGTTGCAACTTCTGGAGTAGCTAATGCAGCTTCTCTCTCGTACAGTAGTTCCCTTGATTACGATTTGACGGATATCATTGAAGCATCCCTGAGCGTCCAAAAGTTTGACTCATCTTTAGGCACACTTCAAGGTGTAACAATAGAATTTACTGGCGATATCCTTGGAAATGCAGGTTTTGAAAATAGGAGTCAAACTGCGAGCCTGGTGACATTAAATCTCACCAGTGAATTCAGCTTACAACTAAATAATCAGTCTCTATTTGCACTCAATCCAGGATATAGTTACAGTTACCAAACTGCTAAATATGATGGTACCACTGATTATAGTGGCACCTCTGGAAAGACTGTTTCTAACTTAACTGCCACACAATCGGGTATCCAGTCTTTCACTAATACGCAATTCTTGCAGTCATTCATTGGTAATGGCAACATAGACTTTTTGTTCACAGCTTTAGCTGAATCAGTAGTTGCAGGATCGGGCAACATTAGATCCTATGTTGATACTTATGCCAAATCAGGTATCAAAGTAACTTATAACTACGATGAGGCTAAATCAGTACCTGAACCCTCTGCCACACTTGGAGTTGGTTTAATTGCTGGGCTTTGTTTGTTGTCACAACGCAAAAAAAGCTGGCTCAAGATGCCTAATTCATAGATTTTTTTGAATAGGTAGGTTTTTACCATTCCATCTATCAGTCAGTCTATTTAATTTAAATGAAAATGCCCGATTTTTTCGAGAATCGGGTTTTTTATTGCGCCTATTAGCCAGAATTTTAACAATTTAATTGTGTGACTCAGCATCCTCACAGTATGGAAATTTGGTTGTTGATTTGGTTGACTAGAGAAGCCAATTTTTTCTACTATTCCCCACTGGTCGCTAGAGCCTGTTAACCTCTTACTGGAACTTAAAATCTAGGAAATTATGCAGAAAGCATCTGCCACACATTTGGCATCTACCGATCATCAGGCTGTTGCAAAAGACATTAAACTACTAGTTTTGGATATAGATGGCACGATCGCCGGACACTCTAACACCATTAGTGCAGGTGTTAAGCAAGCTATTATTGCGGCGCAAGAACGAGGAATTCAAGTGGCGATCGCTACAGGTCGAATGTATCGTTCAGCTTTGCACTTTCACCAAGACATTGGCTCTACACTACCATTAATGGCCTATCAGGGAGCCTGGATTCAAGACCCGATCACCCAAAAAATTCATCGCCATTGGGTTGTTTCCAGAGAAATCGCCCACCAGTTACTCGACTATTTTGAAAAGCCTGAGTTGCGATCGCTTCTATCTGTCCACTTTTACATAAATGATCAGCTATACGTCCGTGAGTTAACCAGAGAAACCCAAATGTATGCAGAACGTTCTGGTATTACGCCGATTCCTGTGGGTGATTTGCGTCAAGCCTTAACGAATGAACCGACAAAAATTCTTGCTTTGTGTGATGACACTGATGTTATCGACAAGCTATTAGGAAATTTGCGCCGCCAATACACACCCGCTGAACTTTATCTGACAACATCTGTTGCTACCTTTTTTGAAGCAACGAACGCCTCTGTGAATAAGGGGACGGCTGTACGTTACCTAGCCGAAGAATTATTAGGATTACAGTTAGCCAATGTTATGGCCATTGGCGATAACTTCAATGATGTGGAAATGCTGGAGTATGTTGGACTTGGTGTAGCTATGGGCAACGCACCAGCAGCAGTACAAGCGATCGCTAGGTGGGTAGCTCCTAGCGTAGAAGAAGATGGGGCAGCAGTCGCAATTGAAAAGTTTTTACTGTAGTGAAGGCACTTTTTTAAACCCAACCCATATAAATCAGAAAGGACACCGACGACTGGCCGTGTTTCGTCTCGGTGCCCTAGCTGGTTCGCTCCTCACACACCTGCTAATGTAGCCGAGGTGGTGCATTGAGTCAATAGCTATATTAAAGTTTTTATTTTTACCTAAGCGACATTACCGATTTATAACTCCAAAGGCGCAAAAACATCCAGGTTTTCCTCTAGGACAAATCTTAATACTGACTGAGTAGCCATGAGCAATCCGAGTCTGGCTTGGGCTAGCTCTGGTGATTTAATTTTTACCTCACCCCAAATCCGGCAATTAGACCAGAATTTTTCAAAAGCTTGGCTCAAATTCAGCGCCACTTTTTCCCATTTTACAGAACCGTTAACATCAGGGCACTCAATATCGTCTATCACTTGTATTAACTCGCCAATTAGCTGACGCTCATCTGGGTGATTTAACCGCAGTGTTCCGTCACAATTAAGCCAAGGTAGAGGGTTAGGAGAGATAACATCCCAAAAAGCTGAACTAGTATTTGGAACTGGTTCTCTAAGTTTAATCAACCCCTCTCGATGAGCTAAAAGCACTAGGGAACAGCAGCGCGCGTGAGCATATTGAACAGCAAACAAAGAATTGGGCACTGAGGAGGCAGGAGGCAGAAGGCAGGATGTAGGAGGCAGGAGGTAGAAGTTCTTTAATTTTGAATTTTGAATTTTGAATTTTGAATTGATTTCTCCCCCTACTTCCTGCTCCCTGCCCCCCATCTCCCCCTCTTCCCCCGAACTCCCCACTGCGAGACTTTGTAACCAAGTCGCTAAGGTTGAGTGAGTTAATTCAAAATGTATCCAACCAGGGGGAACTATTTGGATGCTAAAAACGTCGCCACAGATCCCTGATATATCTGAGGCGATCGCACTGGCCAGCTCCATTGCTTTTCGATTCTGAGATTTTGATAGTCGCAGGGACACACTTGAGATGTATAAAACTCTATGATCATCTCTACCTTTATATAGAGGAATTTTCTCATCTTTTATGCATTCGTTTTCTGCTTTATAAGTATCAATGCTTAGTGCTTTTATTAAATAACTGTACACTAGCAGCTTGATTGACGTGTAGTTGCTAACTGGTAATTTATAATGCACGTAATATTTCTTAAATAGCCATGTAAGATATATTTGTTACATTTTTGTCATCTATCTTGCGGTATAAATTTAATTTAGATGAAGAAAAATGAGAAGAGGATAAAATTTGATGAATAATCGATGAATAGTAAGTAAACTTTACTACCATCATTGTACAGTAGGAAGTATAACAAAAGAGTAGAGAGTAATTTGCTTTCTATTCTTTGGATTGGCTGGCGCTGTTAGGCGTTAAGCCTGCCTCGCCAACACAAAGACACTCCTTGCACCCTTTTATTTACGTCTTTGTCTTCAGCCGAACGCTCTTTGTTACCTATGCAATCTCCATCCTCCTTTTCTGAGGCATCACGGCCTTTTTTGACTTGGCAACGCATTCTTGACTGGGCTCAAGAACACTACCGCTGCCGCACCTTTAGCAAAGATGAGCGCATTCCAGCCCGGCCTGGATTGCTGTATTTGGTGCAAAGGGGTGCGATCCGTATGGTAGGAACCGCACAAGTTAGTGCGACTGCTAGTCAGCTAACGTCTCGACGAATCAACAGAACTCCAGAAGAAGCGTTCTTGGGTTTTGTGGGAGCGGGACAGCCATTTGAAATTGTTGCTCAATCACCATTCACACTCCAGGCTTACGCCCATGTTGATCAAACTGCGGTGCTGTGGATGTACTGGCACGATTTAGACAATTGGCCTCACTTCCGTCGCGAAGTTATGGATGCCTTTAGGTATCAGCACCAGCGTAAGCTGCTGTGGCTGAGTGCCTTGGGACAACGTCGCACAATTGACCGACTCTTAGGATTTCTCACATTGTTAATTGAGGAATATGGAGAGCCAGCAATGAGCGACACTGATCCTGATGTGATTCGCGGTTATTGTCTGCCCTTTCCCCTCACCCATGCCCAAATTGGTAGCGCGATTGGTTCTACTCGTGTCACCGTCACCCGCTTGATGGGTAAGCTACGTCAACGTGGCTTAATCTTGACTCAAGGGGATAATCTAATCTGCTTGCCAGCAGAATCGATTAATAGAGCTGGTTAAGGTAGAGTTCAGAGCGGCGATTTCCGCCACTCTGTCTTAAGTGCGATTGGCTACGCCCTATTGGAAGCGATCGCAGGAGTCAGCGAATTTTGACAAACCCTGCTTGGGTAATCAGTTCCTGTCCCTGCTCAGTCAGCAGTAAGTTGGCATAAGCGACACCTGCTTGCTGCTCAGTCTGATCATTCTGTTTGACCACCACAAACAGATTGCGGGTAATTGGGTATTTTCCTGATTGGAAAGCTTCGATGTTCAACTTGTTCCGTTTACCAGGACATTCAGACGGGAGGACAGAAGGTTCTTGGTATGGAGCAATGTATTGCCCTTGCGTCCGCCCCAACGGCAAGGCTTTGATTGAGCATTGAGGAATCACCTCTGGGGCAGAAGCGTAGTAGATGCTGCCAGGACTACCAGCCAATTTTTGCAAGGCTTGGGTGGTTGTGGAGATAAATTCCACATTGGAGCTGAAAGCTTGACCACCCAAGATGTCTTGGACAAAAAGTTCGACTGTACCGCCATCAGTAATGCGGCGGGAATAGGGCTTAATCGGGATATTGGGGCCGCCCACCTGGCTCCAATTATTGATTTTGCCTATGTAAATTGACTTTAACTGTTCTACCGTTAGTCCTGGGATATTCAGGTTGGGATTAACTGCAACCGCTAAACCATCAATTGCCACAGGAATTTGTTTTAAACTGAATCCACGCTGCTGGGCACGGCTTAATTCCTGATCTAGAACTGGTCGAGAGGACTGGGCAAAGGCTAGTTGACCATCTATTAACGACTGGATGCCAGTACCAGAACCAGGAGATGCATTGCTGGGTTCTACATAGCGCAGCCGTAACTCTGGCCGCGCGGCTTGAATTGCGGAATCAACTATTAGTCGAATCGGTGCCCAAGATGTACTGCCACCGTAATTGAATAATCCTGTGGGAACATCCTTTACTAAAGAGAAAGTCCCGCTGCTAGGTTTTCCTGATGCGGCTTGGGGCGTGTTGGTGTTACCAGAATTATTACCAGAATTAATTGTATTTAGCTCCAAACCAGACTTTCTACTGAACCACCAAAAACCGCCAGCTATTAGCCCAACCGTAATCAGTATTGATAATACAAGAATAGGTATTTCATTTTTTTGGGACATAGTAAATTAACCCCGCGTCCATTCAATATAAGTGCTTGATAGGTGCTTGCTACTTGAGATTGTATTTGGAGGACGGGTGTTTTATTAGCAAATTATGACAAATCCTAACTTCTGATTACTTTAGAAGCCAAGTATAGTAAATTTCACCTAAATTATTTGTCTCTTGTCTCAAGGTTTGAGTGCTTGTGATAATAAGTTGACAGTAAGATTTTTTCCCATAAAGCTCAATTTCCCATGTTGAGAGCTTTTCCAGGTTAAGTATTGGTTAATTTTTAATTTTTTCTTACCGATTAACGCACTGGTTCAAAGTCATAACCAGTGCGGGAGCGGGAACCAGGAACAATTTTTACAAGTTGGACTGGGGCATTGCGATCGCCTGATGCTAAAAATCGAATTGTGCCAGAAGCGCCGCTGGTAGAAAATTCAGAGGATGCTAATGCTTGTTGAACTCCCGATCGTGTGGGATTGCGTTCTAATGCCGCAATTAGAGCGACAGTGGCATCATAGCTGAGGGCGCTTCGCCAACTCACATCACCACCCCATAACTGCCGCGATTTCTGAGGAAAATCTGACTTAGGATCGCCCTCAATATGCCAAGGAACTGCCACTACCATCCCCGCGGCTTGCTCTCTGCCAATTTCTAAAGTTTTAACGGTGTAAACATCATCTCCCCCCAGCAGAGTTAACCGTTTCTGGTTAATCTGAATTACTTGCAGCGCTTTATCGAGAGTTGCAGTGTTAGCAGCTAACATCAACACTTCTGCACCTTGCTTTGTTGCTTGTTCTACACTTCTAGCCGCACTAAAATCCGCTTTGGATAAGTCAAATTCGCTGGATACCTGTCCACCCTCTAGGGAAACAGATGAAACAAACTCCGACTTTAAAGACTGGCTATAGTTACTCTGGGAATTAAAGAAAACCACTGCATTTTTTTTCTGTAAGGTTCTCACCATGTAGTTAGCTAGACTCCTAGCAGCCATAAAATCACTAGGAACCGTGCGAAAAACGTAGCGGCTAAAGTTAGAAATTTTGACAGATGTGCTGGTAGGAGAAATTGCTACAAGTTGTCCAGAGGTATAGATAGTACCTGCGGCTAAGGTGGAATCGCTAGTATTGGGCCCAACTACACCTAAGACTTCGGAATTGCTGACTAGGCTGGAAGCAATTTGTTTGGCTATTTCTGGATTGTCGTCGTCATTAGCTATCCCTACCCTCAACGGCACTCCCTTGACTCCACCAGAGGTATTAATTTGATTTTGGGCTTGGGCAATACCACGTAAAATTTCTAAAGAAACATTGGGGTCAGTGCCAAATGGTACAGAACCCATGATGGTGTAACTCTTGGAAGAACCGATCCGGGCATTGTTAAGAAATATCAGAGCTTCTGGATCGTTACGGTTGAGTTTTAGGGCAGCGGTGAAATTGGCGATCGCTTTGTCATAACTTTTATTAGCGATCGCCTGTACTCCTTCTTTTTTAACTGGGGAAATCTCACCGGAAGTAAAGGTTTTTTCCCCAAAACTAAGGCGGTCTTGGCTGACTGTTTCTGGGTTTTGAGTAATGGTATTACCAATTTTGACCCCAGAGTTGTTAGTAAACCACCAAAAACCACTGCCAACTATTCCAACTGTCAGCAGCAGGGCCAAAGCTAAAATTGTGGTTTCATTCTTTTGTGACATGAACAAATTTGAATAAAGTAAATATGTTTATTATTTGATTATTTGGCTAAATCTAAGCATTCTGATCATTTAATTCTGACAAATCCAACTTTTTCGATTAGTTCTTGACCTTGAGGTGTCAGCAGCCAATTTGCATAAGCTTCACCAGCTTGCTGATCTGTTTGACCATTCTGTTTAACGATTACAAATAAATTGCGGGTAATTGCATAATCTCCACTACGAAATACCTTAGTATTCAACTGATTACGCTTACTAGGGCATTCAGATTGAGGTATAAATGGTTCCTGGTAGGGAGGCACAAATTGACCACTTGTCCGCCCTAGTGGGAGGGACTTAATCGTACATTGGGGTACAACCTCTGGGGCAGAAGCATAGTAAATTGCGCCAGTATTCACTGCTACTTTTCGTACTGCTTCTGTGGTCGTGCCAATGTAACTAACGTTGGTACCAAAATTCTCTTTATTTAAAACATTTTCGACAAAAAATTCTACTGTACCCCCAGCTTCTTTACTGCGAGAGTAGACTGTAATTGGCAAATTTGGCCCACCTACCTGTTGCCAATTAGTAATCTTGCCCGTGTAGATGTCTTTGAGTTGGGCGACAGTTAAACCAGGGATATTGAGATTGTGGTTAACTGCGATCGCAATACCATCAATCGCCACCGGTATTTCTTTCAAACTAAATTCTTTTTGTTTAGCTTCTGTATTTTCTTCAGCTTTCACTGAGCGAGAAGATTGAGAAAAAGCCAGTTGATTATCTATCAACATCCGAATGCCTGTTCCCGATCCTGCTTGACCTGAAGGAGGTTGAGTGTAGCGTAAAATAAACCGAGGGCATTGAGTTTGCAGTATGAAGTCTACATCTTTACGGATGGGTGCCCAGGTTGTGCTACCACCATAGTTGAATGTCCCCTCTGGAAGATTTGCCACGTTACATCTGTTGACAAACTGGTTTATGGGATTATTTGTATTACCAGTCTCCGAAGGTTTAGAAGCAGTTCCACTCAACTGCGCCCACCGTTCCATAAGAAACCATAGACCACCAAATATTAAACCAATAGTGATGATAACGGCTAAAAAAAGACTAAGTGTTTCGTTTTTCTGAGACATTATGTGGCTGTTAGCACCAGGAATTTTTAAAGTAAGAGAGATAATAATTTATAAATAAGTCGAAATACGGCTGTCAGTGAAATGGCTACTAAGCCTGCGGCAACTGCTAAAATAACTACTGACAAAATGTCAAGTCCCCCGCGTAAAAAGGGGAGAAAAAAAATAATCGCAAAAGTAATTGTTGGAATAATTAATAAATCGAATTTTTCAATCCACCGTCTGGTTTGAGCAAATATCAGTATCCCCAAAATCACAGCTGCAACGCTTAAAGTAACTATTGGTGATTTTACTAAACTGAAGAGAGCGATCGCGATCAATGCACCCTCAAATCCACTAAACGCCGCCCCACCCAACAATTCCAGTGTAGAAAATGCTGGTTGAGTTGGTGGACGACGGGGGACGACAGGACTGGAACTTTTGGGTGTTTGTGGCGGGAGGGTTGCAGAGGGCGAGTTAAGTTGTGTAGGGGCTTGAGCCGCCTGTGAGTTAAGTACACGTAGAACCTCTTGGGCTGACTGGAAGCGCTGATTAGCGGCGGGTAGCAGCATCTTGTCTAAAATGTCAGCAAGGCGAGGGTTGACACTAACTTGCGATCGCCATTTCCACTGGTTGCTATAGGCATCAAATAGTTGAATTGCTTCCTGATTTGTTAACAAGGTAATCAGAGTTACAGCTAAAGCGTATAAATCCGTAGATGGAAATACTTGACCCCCAGCCATCTGCTCAGGTGGTGCAAATCCCATAGAATAAATTCCTGTGGAAGAAGCAGCAGAACCAGATGCAGCATTTGTGACTTGTTTAACTGCACCAAAATCTAGTAAAAAAAGCTTACCATCACGACGACGCATGATGTTAGAAGGTTTAATGTCTCTGTGGATAATGCCTCTGTCATGGACAAAATCTAATACCTTCAGAATTTCTTGCAATACCTCTAACACCTGCTTTTCAGAAAATTTGCCCTGTTGAACTAATTCTTCTTCTAGGTTTTGCCCATCAATGTATTCTTGTACCAAGTAAAAAAATTGGTCTTGCTCTCCTGCTTGCAAGCTATTAACTATCACTGGAAAGAAGGCAAATAAGTCAGGAATTTGATCGTGATCGTTACCAAGTTGTGCTAAAACTTCTGCCTCTCTCTCAAACATCAACTGTGCTTGTTGCAGTTGAGTTAAGGTTAAATTTCCTGCTGGTTGGAACTGCTTAACTACGCATTGACGCATTCCCGGTATTCGGCGATCGCGTGCCAAAAAGGCTGCTCCAAACCCGCCCCTTCCCAGCAGCTTCGTTGGCACGTATCGACCATCTAGCATCAGTGGCATTCCACAGGTAGTGCAATACTTTTGCTGGGTTGTTTTCAGTGTCGTAACATCATCTAAATCAGCAAAATAGTTTTGCGGTCGTGGACAACGTGGACGAGTGCAGTAAACTTCCATTTTCGTGATTAGTCAAAATAATTCGTAATTGATAATACTCGCCATTCGCGTAGCGTCTCGTAGAGAAGGCGAGAAGCAAGCGACGTAATTCGTAATTAGTTCAGGTTACAGAGAAACTAAATTTCTTAATGAAGAACAGGAACCTTTTTTTTCTGATATTAAACCCTTGGCTTGCCTACAGCACTCTGCACGAACAGCGATAGGTTAATAATTACGAATTACGTTAGCGCAGCGGTAGCGAGTCCGCGTTCGCTTTTAGCGTCTCGTAGAGAGCGTCATTACGAATTATTTGGTCAAATGACCTAATTTTATTCTTCGCTGGAGGAGATGGGCGTTGCTATCTCTAATGTAGTTAACACTATGTTTTTTTGTGCTAATTTTAACACATCTTGGTTCCATCCTGGGTTAGCAAATTGGGGTAAAATTTCTTGACTAAAGGCTTCTGCGGCCTTGGATCTATAGCGATTGGGATTAAAAATCAGCCACAGTGTCCGTTTGACAACGACGCCTTCAATGTTGGCAAAGTGTAGAACGCCCATTTGTAACTCTTTAGCGATCGCACTTGTTGAGACAAAGGCAGCCCCCAAACCAGATTGGACAGCATTTTTAATGGCTTCAATGGAATTCAATTCCATTTCCACCTTCAAACGTCTGGTATCAATTTCACAGCGTGCTAACACTTGGTCAATTACTTTGCGGATAGTCGATTGGGAATCTAGGGCAATGAATTGTAATTTATATAGGTCTTCTTTTTGGATTTTTT
Organism: Nostoc sp. CALU 1950; assembly: GCF_051172895.1. Classification (NCBI taxonomy): domain Bacteria; kingdom Bacillati; phylum Cyanobacteriota; class Cyanophyceae; order Nostocales; family Nostocaceae; genus Nostoc; species Nostoc sp. CALU 1950. The sequence continues at coordinate 19,942 of NZ_JBDNJQ010000127.1, forward strand.
CAAGTTTGGCAAAGGGATGAAAGACAGGTAAAATCAGCGCTAGTTCGTCTTCAGCGTAAGGAATAACTTCTAAAGATTCCGACAGTTCTCCAGGAATTTCACCGCCGATAATCGCTAGATCAACTTGTCCGTTAGCAACACTCCAAGCAGTCCGCCGGGTGGAGTGGACGTGTAATTGCACCGCCACATCTGGATATTTTTGTCGGAACATGCCGATCATTCTGGGTAAAAGATAAGTGCCGGTGGTTTGAGAAGCACCGACAATCAAAGTACCGCCTTGAAGATTTTGCAAATCCTCAATCGCACGGCAGGTTTCCTGACACAGACTGAGGATTTTTTCACCGTAGTTTAAGAGTAGATGCCCGGCTTCGGTTAATTGGGCGCGTCGTCCTCCACGGTCGAATAAGGGGACATCGAGTTGCCGTTCGAGATTTTGCACTTGCAAACTCACGGCGGGCTGGGAGACATAAAGACTATCAGCGGCACGCTTGAAGCTTCCTTCAACAGCGATCGCTTTCAGGATACGTAACTGATCTAAAGTGAAAGGAAGGTCAGACATAAGGCTCAACCCACAAACTTTTAAAGGAGCAGATGCACGCAATGAATCCGGTTTGGCAGCAATCAGCCGGACATGATTTGTTGCATATTGAACTTGAAGGCTTGACTCGAAAAAGACAGTAGCACAACATCTTGACTAAAGTCCCCTTTTGAATACTTTGTGGTATTGGTTGTACTGAATTCAATTTTCTTTAAATTACTTCACCGGTGTATATGCTGCTGATTTCTTGGTTGACACCCAGTCATTTTGTCATACTGGGGTTACAAATAGTTTTTGCGATCGCTCACAGTGGAGGCGCTGCTTTGCGTCCTTGGGCAGAAAAGTATATTGGCCCAAGGCTTTATCGCATTTTCTTTGCATTAGTCAGCCTACCGTTGGCTGTGATATTAATTATTTACTTTTTTGGGCACCGCTATGATGGTTTGCAACTTTGGCAGGTACAAGGGGTGCCAGGAGTACGAGAATTTGTTTGGCTGCTGTCAGCAATCTCGTTTTTGTTTTTATATCCTGCTACCTTCAATCTACTAGAAATTGCTGCCATTCAAAAGCCCCAAGTTCATCTCTACGAAACAGGAATTATTCGGATTACCCGTCATCCCCAGATGGTAGGACAAATAATTTGGTGTGTTGCTCATACTCTGTGGTTGGGTACTACCTTTACCCTTGTGACTTCCATTGGATTAGTATTGCATCACTTGTTTGGGGTTTGGCACGGGGATCGCCGTTTGAGCGATCGCTATGGGGAAACTTTTGAACTTGCCAAACAGCGGACTTCAATTATTCCCTTTAAAGCAATTATTGACGGGCGTCAATCTCTCAAATGGCAGGAATTTCTACGTCCTTCATATTTGGGAGTTGCTATTTTTATAGCTTTGCTTTGGTGGTCGCACCCTCTGTTACTGGAAGCAACTAGTAGGATAGCATGGTAAATTTAGGCGATCCCCAGTGTCAACAGAAAATCCGAAATAGATGGAAATTTAAGCTTATCAATTACCCCAAATCAATGTAGGATAAATTCAAACATCTATCAGTGGGGGTGCGTTCAGTCAGCTTGAGATTCTATATTGGTAGTCGTTAGTCAGTTGCCTTTCCTTGGGAGTTAATGGCAGATTCAGTCAACCCCCAGGCAGCCACAGCGGTCAGTAGTTTAACATCAAAAAAAGCCAACGCGACTTCTACGGTGGCTTTTTTGTCAGAGACACATTAATGCGCTCAATTTTTATTTAATTATTCTGTGTCCTGAAAGTTGGTGTCCTGAAAGTTGGTGTCCTGAAAGCATCTATCGGCAGTTACTGATTTGCCAATCCTTCACCGAAGTTAGTGCTGAGTGCTGAGTCCTGAGTAAAATCAAGCAATTTAGTATTCATTGCTTGGCAATTAGTCCCAAGCCCCCTTGTACTCTAAAAGAAAAAGAAACGAGTTCCTCATTGAATCCCTTAACTTTAGTTATGGACTTATACTCAACACGGGCTAAACGCCCCCTACCGCTAACAGGACTCGGAACTCAGCACCACTGAATTTAGTGCTGATAGCTAGTTTGATATAAAAACCTTAATAATCCAAGAGGCGTCATGGTGTTGTCGGTTAGTGAGCGGACATTTACTCAAGAAGTTTTAGAATCTCCTATTCCTGTTTTAGTTAATTTTGAAGCACCTTGGTGTGGCTTGTGTCGGATTATCCACCCACTGTTGTTGCAATTTCAAGCCCAATGCGGGGAAGAAATTAAATTAGTTAGCGTTAACGCCGATCAAAATTTTAAATTGTCTACTACTTATAGGCTAAAATCACTACCCACTTTACTATTGATTGAAAATGGTGCCATTCGCCATCGCTTGGAATGCTTTCGCGGCAGAGAAGATTTACGTCTAGCTTTAGAAGAGATTAAAGCCAGCTACAGCAATTACCCCAAAATCTACAAAAGTTCCAAAACAGTGGACTTAGAGTGTCGATCAGCTTGATGGATACTGGGTATTGGGCATTGGGCATGATAGGGCATGGGACAAATGACAAATGACGAGTGACTAATGACCAATGACGAGTGACCAAATCTAAAACCATGCTTAACACCCCACCCAAAGGTCATTGGGTGGGTTATTTTATGCTAAAGGGTGTGTGTCACAATTATTAACAGTTTCGACACGCTAATCAAGAATTCTAAAAGTAGGCGTCAGTGATGGAAGTAATCTATCAGTATGCCTGGCTGATTCCGGTGTTCCCTCTTTTTGGGGCAATGCTGGTCGGTCTAGGGTTAATCTCGTTGAATCAGGTGACAAACCGCCTACGGCAGCTCAATGCTGTGGTGATTATCTCCATGATGGCAGCAGCTATGGGGCTGTCGTTTGCCTTGTTATGGAGTCAAATTCAAGGACATGCGCCTTATCTCCGCACCTTTGAGTGGGCGGCAGCAGGTAATTTTCACCTGAGCATGGGCTACACTATTGACCACCTGACAGCCCTTATGCTGGTGATTGTAACCACGGTAGCCTGCTTAGTCATGGTTTACACCGATGGCTACATGGCTCACGATCCCGGTTATGTGAGGTTTTACGCCTATCTCAGTTTATTTGGCTCCTCAATGTTAGGTCTGGTGATCAGCCCCAACCTAGTACAGATTTATATATTCTGGGAACTGGTCGGGATGTGTTCCTACTTGCTGGTCGGTTTTTGGTACGATCGCAAGTCAGCAGCCGATGCGGCGCAAAAAGCGTTTGTAACCAACCGCGTAGGCGACTTTGGTTTGTTACTCGGCATTTTGGGACTATTCTGGGCAACAGGAAGCTTTGATTTTAATATCATGGGCGATCGCCTCGCCCAACTCGTAGAATCAGGTTCGATCAGCAATTTTCTCGCTGTCCTGTTTGCGATTTTAGTTTTCTTAGGCCCAGTAGCAAAATCAGCCCAATTCCCTCTCCATGTCTGGCTACCAGACGCGATGGAAGGCCCCACCCCCATTTCTGCCTTGATTCACGCGGCAACAATGGTGGCAGCGGGTGTTTTCCTAATTGCCCGGATGTACCCAGTATTTGAAGGCGTCCCTGTCGCAATGAATGTCATTGCCTTTACTGGGGCGTTTACGGCGTTTTTAGGGGCTAGCATTGCCATTACCCAAAACGACATCAAAAAGGGCTTGGCTTACTCCACCATTTCCCAACTGGGTTACATGGTGATGGCAATGGGAATAGGTTCCTACAGTGCTGGACTATTCCACCTGATGACCCACGCCTATTTCAAGGCGATGCTGTTCTTGGGTTCAGGTTCAGTAATTCATGGCATGGAAGGTGTTGTTGGACACGACCCCGCTTTAGCTCAAGATATGCGCTTGATGGGTGGACTGCGAAAGTATATGCCCGTCACGTCAATTACCTTTTTGATTGGTTGCTTGGCAATTTCTGGTATTCCGCCCTTTGCTGGCTTCTGGTCAAAAGATGAAATCCTGGGGAAGGCTTTTGAGGCTAATCCACTTCTCTGGTTCATCGGCTGGCTAACTGCCGGGATTACTGCTTTCTATATGTTTAGAATGTATTTCATGACATTTGAAGGCAAATTCCGGGGTACTGACGAGAAAATCAAGGAAAAACTCAAGAAAGCTGCGGCCACAATTGTCCTGGAATTAGAGTCAGAAGAACCAGTCCCGAATTTTGGGCCTGGGGCGATGAAGAAAGGAGAATTGGCGGCAACTAGTCAGCAGCATGATTCCCATGACTCCCACGGGCATCACAGCGACTCCCCCCACGAATCGCCGTGGACAATGACACTGCCGTTGGCACTGTTGGCTGTGCCTTCTATTTTGATTGGTTTGGTGGGAACTCCCTACGCCAATTATTTTGAAGAGTTTATCTTTCCTCCTAGTGAAACTCTCTCCGAAGTTATAGAAAAGGCTTCCGAGTTCAATCCGACGGAATTTTACATTATGGCGGGTGCCTCAGTCGGAATTTCCTTGATTGCGATTACCCTGGCTTCGCTGATGTATTTACGTCGTAAAATTGACCCGGCTGCGATCGCTGCTCAAATCAAACCACTTTACGAGTTATCTCTTAACAAGTGGTATTTTGATGACATTTACCATCGGGTTTTTGTCCTCGGCTTGCGTCGCCTAGCTAGACAAGTTATGGAAGTTGACTTCCGCGTTGTCGATGGTGCTGTTAACCTCACAGGCTTTTTCACCCTTGTCAGCGGTGAAGGTCTGAAGTACCTAGAAAACGGTCGCGCTCAATTCTATGCCTTGATTGTGTTTGGGGCAGTTTTGGGCTTAGTGATTGTCTTTGGTGTTACCTGATTTTAATAGGGGTGGACATTCGTCCACCCCTACATGATTTATTGAACTTTTTTATACAGCCATTTTCAAGTAAGTGAACTAAATCTTTTTTGTTTCACGCAGAGTCGCAGAGAGAAATTGAGAGTTAGGTCTGAAAAGATGACAATATTTTTTAATCCAAGCCATAAGAGTTTAGCCAAAAGTGTTGAATGTTAAGAAAAATCCGATAAAAATAGCCCAAAATATGTTAAA
>NZ_JBDNJQ010000128.1:0-24972 GCF_051172895.1 Nostoc sp. CALU 1950
TCGAATCTTTGTGATCTAAAATTTTCATCAAAAAGCCTTAACCGAACCGTATTGATATCTGGGTTATTACCTGGAAATTATCAACTAACTTTTGGCTGTCCGGCTGAAGATTCGATAGTATAACCATGTACTAGTTTCTTTTAAGGGAAATAGTAGATAGGTAAGAGGATTTATTGTCACAATAATATTTCGGAAGTCTCGCCGTGCCAAAAATAAGATAGCACGAGCAACTTGCGGTGCAGACATCACTCCATAAGGATTCAGTTGACTCTTAAATGGGCCAAGAATTAACTTGCGAATTACACAATCCCCATCCAAACGCTTAAGGGTAATCATATCTCCTAGCGATCGCTTGCTGAGTTCATAAAGCGGACTCAGCGCTGGAGAAACCTCAGCCTCAGAAGTATTCACCCAGATTTCCTTAGTTGCTTTTGCTTGTGGCCCTGTTACAGTTGTCGAAAATATATCCATCAACCGCAATGCGGAAAAGGTATTCACCTCATAAGAAGAGTTGATAGCCTCTGGTGTACGGCTGGTGTAGACATTGACTCCGTGGTTGATAATTAAAATATCTACTTTCTCTAAACTATCCCTCAAATTAGCTTCATTACCCAACTGCCAGGGAATTACCTTCACCCCAGCTTGCTCTACTAATTTTTCTGGATTAGTGGTTAATGCGACAACTTTAGCATTATTCTTTACAAGTTCAGCCGTCAACGCTTGACCCAAGGCTCCTGATGCTCCGGTTAAAGCGATGGTTTTACCCTTGAGAGACAGTCCTGTACCAAGAATTTTATCCACCAAGGGAAAGACACCACTGTAGTAAGCGTTGACATCATCAAAATGATGCCGCCAATGGTAAGACCGATTCACCCACCAAATGGATGGAATTGTTTCTAAAGGGCCGGGTAGGTGGTTGTAGTCTGTATCAATTTTTCCCTGAAAATATCGCACAGACGCGCCATACAAGAAGGTGCAAGCATAAACTACTCCTAGCCATAACCCCATTTGCTGGACAATTAAGGCAATGACTACCAATACCATCAGCAGTAGACTCGACTCTAAAATGTCGTGATATAGCTGGGATTCTTGGTAAACTTTCAGGGAAACTATCGATAAATCGCGGCGATAAGCCATGTGGTGCTTGTTGTGCCATTTAGCAAGCCAATTGACTTGGTGACACAAAGCATGGTAGCTGTCTCTCAAGACTTCAGCGAGTAAAAGTGAAAAAATTCCCCAAATAGCAAACTGTAAGCTGGCATTTAGCCAAACCCAATTAATTTGTAATCTTGCTTCAATCCCCATCAAGTTTTCAGCTAGCATTTTTATCATGTTTGTCTATACTCGTTTTTCTTAATCATTCTTTATGATCTGACAAAGGTGCATTAAGGTCGAGTCTAGAGCAAATAAAAATCAAAGGGAATGGGGAATGGGGAATGGGGAATGGGGAAAGGTTTTAAATGCATCCTTTACACCTTACTCTTCAATCCTGTACAGTCATTGGCAGACGAATGGTGAAAGTAGAACCAATTCCCGGCTGACTTTTGACAATAATTTCACCACCCATCATCTGGCAAAAGTGACGGCTAATTGCTAACCCCAGTCCCGTTCCTCCATACTTTTTCGTAGTCGAAGTATCTCCTTGTGTAAAAGGTTGAAATAACTGCTGCTGTTGACGATGAGACATACCTATACCTGTGTCGGTAACGGTAAAAGTAATGCTGCCCAAAGGAGCCTCTGGTCGGAATTCATCTTTTTCTCTCTTGACTGTCAGCGTCACCTTGCCGTTTGTAGTGAATTTACTGGCGTTGCTGAGTAAGTTTAACAATACCTGCCGCATCCTAGTTTGATCAGCGTACATGGTGCCAAGTTGCTCATCAAAATCCACTTCTAAAACATTGGCATTTTTTTCTATAGCTGGTTTGACTGTGAGGACGACGTTATGAATCAGCGTCCCAATCTCGAATGTCTCAGGATAGAGGGTCATTTTCCCCGCTTCAATTTTTGACAAGTCGAGGATTTCGTTAATCAAGTGCAGTAAATGCTTACCAGCAGCGTTAATTGTTTCTAAGTCTGTGATAAAGTCTCCCGATAAACCAAGATCGGTGGCGTCATCTTCTAGAAGTTGGCTCAAACCAATGACAGCATTTAATGGTGTGCGTAATTCGTGGCTGACATTGGCCAGAAATATGCTTTTTGCTTTGCTTGCAGCTTCGGCTAATTCTTTCGCTTGTTGTAATTCTTTTGTTCGCTCAGATACCCGCTCAATCAGACGATTTAGAGATTTGGCGAGTAAGCCGATTTCATCTTCAGTGGTAACGGGCGCTCGCAAATCAAAATTATGTTTTCTTGCAACTTGTTCAGCTACTTGGGTGACAGTGATAACTGGTTCAGCGATCGCGCGACTGGTACGCCAAGCTACAATAGCTGCGATCGCTACCGAAACCAGCATACTCATGATCACGATGAATCGCTCAACGATTTTCGCCTGCTCAACGGCTTTTTGCCTTTCTTGCTCTTGATCTTCAGCAGTTTGCAGGATGTTAGTCAAGTTTTGCGAAAGCTGGTCTAGCCGCATGGCTGTTCCACCACGCATTATTGTTAATAACTGCGATCGGGCAGAGGAAATCTCCTCAGGCTGCACTTGCTGAGAATCAATTTCCTGTAAGACTACCTCTATTTGGTCAACGTAAGCTTTTAAATTAGTCTGGTAATCCAGCAATAAAGTCTGTAAAGTCGAACTTGTTGCTGCTAGTCTTTTCGGTTTACTGTCAATAAATCCACCAATTTTTGACTCTAATTGCTTGGCTTTTTCAACATTCTTCAGAAAATCAGCTTTTTTGCTTTGCAGTTGTTGTGAATTTTCTAATACAGCAACTAGGTTAGAGCTATGTAATTGCGCCCCAATGACTGCATCTTTATAATTACTCAGTAGTTGTCCTTGTTCATAGGCTTGATTGAATTGTCTGACTTCCCTTCCCCGGTAGTAGTTGGCGATCACCAACCCAGTCAGTGAGCCAAAAAAGCCAATTCCGATCGCTACAAAGTAACCATAGCCAATTTTTTGATGGATGCGCCAAGAACTAGCTTTGAGTTTCCCTCGTGAGGGAAATTCTATAGTTGGGAGTTCGTCTGTCGATGGTTCTTCGGCTGGCACTTTTTTGCTTTCTGAACTGCTGTCGATAGGGGTTGGCTTTTGAGTTGGCATTTCTCAAACCTCCTTGCCTTCCCACAAAAATCACCAAATTAGTCTAGCTTGTACAAACACTTCAATTTAGTCATTAACATCTACATTATCTTCTTTTATCGCAAGAGCAAATCGTTGCTTATTAGATAATTAGCATAACCTTATATTATATGAGTGCTTTTGATAGCAATGCTCCTAAGTAAACTTACGAAGGCGTACAGAATTCACTTTTGTCAGCAGCAATGAATAGTTTTCTGCACTAATGACCCGCCAGAGAGCATTTTCTCTTTACCACAACACTTTCCTCAATATGCGGTTGATAGCAATTAGTTTTTGCCATCAGGTACGCCACTACTCTACCTTACTGCTTCCTTATAAAATTAATACAATCAGGAAAAAAAACAAAAGGTTTGACATTTGTTGGATATGGGTCATGGGCGATTATGAAAAAGGGTAAAGGGTAAAGGGGAAGGGGGAAGGGGTTTGTTTCTTTATCCTTTTCCCTTTGTCCTAAGCTAATCAGCATTTAAGTTGCATAACACCAGGGCTGAAGCCCTTACTACAAGCGAATCAGTCTGGAAAAATGAATGACGATTAGCTTATCTTCTCCCTCATCCCCCAGTATCGAGTCACGTTTATCATAAAATAAGTTAAAAGTCTAGTCTGTATGAACACACAAAAATTTTTATTACGTATTAATATCAATACGAATGGGTTAATTGACGAACGCGGTCTAAGATAGCTTTAATATCAGATAAAATCCGCTTCTAGGCTTATATAAATGAGAGGTGGACTGATTTTTGCATGATTTGTACTTAGATTTAGTACGATTATGAGCAAATGACACGGAATGGGATAATCACAACCTGAGGATTCCAGTTGATTCTAAAAAATAGTATCAGAAGGTTGATTATAATACATCTTGCTGCCTTCTGAATTCTATCCTCCTACTGACTGTCTACCTTGTAGTTGATGCAGTAGATATTACGGGGCAATTATGGTTATAGGACACTAAAACCCTTTTGTGACCTTCACCCAATTGTAATGATGCACTTGTGCATTACCTAATCAACAGCCTTTTGGTTGTAATTATCCAGATTAGAAAAACTCAACTGTCAAATTTATGGGAGTGAAAATGCCAGAACAAGAATTTACGGAAACCGCATCTAAAGAGACTACAGTGGCAGAGATCAACAACCAAACGGGAACCATCACCAAAATCCAGCCTCCCGCACAGTCTCAAGATGAATGGCTAAAATACGGTGAGCAAATTTCTAGCTTTTTAGCAACATTGCCAGAATATCTGGGAAGCTTCTTTAATCAATATAAGCAACCACTGGTCACTGTTGGTTTAATTGTGGGATCAATTGTTGGGGTTAAAGTACTCTTGGCAATATTAGATGCTTTGAATGATATACCCTTGGTAGCACCTACTTTTGAGTTGATTGGTATTGGTTACTCTGCCTGGTTTGTTTACCGCTATTTACTCAAAGCCTCAACCAGGAAAGAGTTAACTAGTGAAATCACCACTCTTAAATCACAAGTTGTCGGTAAAGAAATTCCAGAAGCTTAATATCTGATTATCGCTTCTCTACGAACGCGGGAGCATGTCGTAGACAGACGCTACCCATAGCTTGCTTCTGTATAGGAGTACGCTCTAATTTCAAATCACAGAAGTCTGATCGCCGGAAGTCGGCAATCAGACTTCTCGCTAAATTCCCTACAAGTTCATTAACAATTCGTAATTACGTTATAGATATATTCTAAATCCCGATCAATAACGCTACGATCTTTATAAATAAGGGACTCTAACCCTTAGTTTAATTACGAATTACGAATTATTGTTGAGACGAACCTCCGGCAGACAATTTACCATTTAGGTTCTGTTTTGGAGTCTGCAAAACTCCTGGAGATATTTTGGGCGATGCCTGCTGCGGGCTACGCCTACGCACAATATTTTGAGATGGAATTGCCTCCAACTTGCCCTGTTTTACTAAAGCTTGATGAATCATCGCCGCTACTTCAGCCCGACTAGCTACTTTGTTGGGATCAAGGACTTGTGAATTTGGATAGTTAACTACCAGACCATTGGTTGTAGCAGCGGCTATTTTGCTAGTAGCATAAGTTGGAATGTCTTTAGCATCTTTATAGACACTTAAAATCTTATTTGGGGAAGTGGGTGCTTGCAGATTTAACCCACTGGCAAGGGCAACTAAAACTTGCACTCGTGAAATATTTTGTTGTGGCTTGAAGGATTGTTTCGGGTAGCCTTTGAGAAATCCGGCACTAATGGCTTGGTCAATTGCTGGAGTTGCCCAGAATTTTGCTGGTACATCTTGAAATGCGATCGCAGTCTTAGACTGTTTTTGCTCAAAAGCCTTTTGCAGTATAGCAGCAAATTCGGCGCGGTTTACAGGCTGATTTGGTCTAAAAGAATAATCAGGAAACCCCTTGAGAATACCACGGGAAGAAAGAACGTCTATAAAACGCCGACCCCAAAAGTCAGTCGGCACATCGTTAAATGCAATTGGCGGCGGAATGATTGATTTTTGTTTTGCCGGAGTTACTAAAGGCAATGCTGATGATACAATCGTCGACTCAACTTCTGTTGAAGAGGATACAGGTGGTTGTGGGGATTGAGTTGGGATTACCTGAGTAGATGGCAACACTGCGCCAGAAGGAGTTGCGCTATTAGTTGGGAATGAAGGTGTCGTGGGTTCAACAACAGCCCCAGGTGGAGAATAGGGTAGAATGCTTTTCGGCACTGCATTTGGTTCTACCTTGGGAGTAGGGGAAGTCAATACTTGATTTGGTTGAACACTAGAAGACGGAGTGGGGGAAGGCGACAGCAGCCCGTTTAAGTCTAAGCTAGAATCCCTGCGGGACAATGACCAAAAAAGAATCGCTCCGATAGTGGTGAAGGCAACCAAAATGGCTATAAATTCATCAAAGCCAAGGGCAGTTCTTTGGGATGACTCCGGTTCGGAAGGAGGTTTATTTGTCATCGTGATTACCCTGGTAGCAGTAAAATTTGTGTCTAAACAAATTAAGCCACAGATGACTGTTTTACACCAGCCTTTTTTAATTCGTAATTCGTAATTCGTAATTTCTAGTAAAATATCATGCTTCTGGTTCAACGCCGAGCGATCGCAATTGGGCCGCTAGGCGATCGGCTCTTTCGCGTTCTTGTTCGGCTCTTTCGCGTTCTTTTTCTGCTCTTTTACGTTCTCGTTCTGCTCTTTCATCCCCACTCAACAGCAAATTACCTTGTAAATCCCACCAACGCAGCCAGGGTAATTCCACATTCTGATAAACTCCCTGCCATAAACCTAATTCAACACCCAAAGAAACAATGGGATAATGTCCTCGTTCATTTGCTGGTAAAATCTGATACTGTCCTTCAATCAGATGATAAACTTCTATACTGGCCTTACTCGCTTCATAAATGCCGTAGAAGGGAGGACGAATTACTTGCTCATAAATCCAAAATTTACCCTTCCAAGGAGTTTTATCTCGCTCTTCACTACCGTCCCCAGAGACAAATTCTAAGATAATCAACGGAGCAATAAACTCTCGCCACAATACATAAGAACGTCGTGTTTGCCCATTTAGTGTAGGCGGTACATTCGGTACATAAAACCAATCCGGTGCTTCTGCGCCTTTTTCAGGGGGATCAGTCAAGCGCCAGTAAATGCCTAAGTCCTGACCAATGCAATATTGGCCTTCAGGATTTAATTCCTCGATGATAGGTTGAATCGAGTCAGTTAGTAAGATGCTTTGAGGATGCTCTTGCCAGTTTTTGCCTCCGGCACGCTCCGCGAACACGAAAGTGCCATCGGAATCAGGAAGCTGGGTATGGTCAGGAAAAGGGGTGAGGGCGTTGGGTGGATTGGTTACAGAGGTCATAACGCTACCTTTGCACTCTTTGTAAAGGTTGTTTTTAGTGTAGCTTGCGTAGGCGTAGCCCGTCGTAGACATCGCTCTCTAAATATTCTCCACCCAAATCAGAAATCGCACGCCAATTGCTTCCAGTCACCTGAGAAAGATTTTCACCTTGACAGACCCCACTAGTCTTACTAAATACCCAAACCAAAACCGGATTTTGAGGGTGGCAGAATGTAAAATATTAACTTATTGTTTACCTGTCTTTGAAAAAATCAGGGTGTCTAGTGCCAGAAGAATTCAGTTACCAAATCTCACCGCCATTTTTGTCTGAGGGTAGCGATCGCGATCTTGGTTTGGATTCAACCCTCCAAGAGCTACCAATGTATAACTTCACGGTGGAAATCAACCACACTGGTATGGAAGTGGCTAGTTTTTTGGAAAAATATCCCCTGTTACCAGGAGTAATTTTGGTAGAACAGGGACAATTCATTGGAATGATTTCCCGGCGGCGGCTGCTGGAATTTTTAATTCGCCCATTCGGACAAGAGTTATTTGTTCAGCAACCATTAGCCGTTCTCTACAGCTATGCGCGAACGCCGATGTTGCTGGTTACAGATACAACATCGATTTTAACTACGATGCAACTTAGCTTAAAGCGATCGCCAGAATTATTAGCAGAACCAATTGTAGTACAAACCGAATCTGGTGCTTATAGATTGTTAGATGTCCAAGAATTGAATATTATTTCTTGGCAAATTCGAGGAATCGACAATCTAGTGCGGTATGAGCGTAGCCAAGCCCAATTGATTCAAAATGATAAAATGGCAAATCTGGGGCGTTTGGTTGACGGCGTAGCGCATGAAATTTTAGACCCAGTAGGTTTTATTTGGGGTAACATAACTTATGTTTCAACCTACAGCCAAGATTTACTCAAACTGATAGCAGCTTACGATCAAGAGTTACCATCAGTTTCTCAGGCAATTAATCAGATCAAAGAAGAAATTGAATTTGATTTTTTAGAACAAGATTTGTCGCGATCGCTTGCCAGTATCCGCACTGGAGCAGAAAGATTAAAGAAACTCGTCACCAGTCTACAAAACTTCTGTCATATAGATGAACTATATCCTAAACCAGTAGATTTACATGCCTGTATAGATAGTATTATTCTGTTAATAAATAGCCGGATTCAAGGAGAAATTGAAATCGTCAAATACTACGGACAATTACCGCCCGTATATTGCTTTATGGGGCAGCTAAACCAGGTTTTGTTGAATATTTTAAGTGAAGTTGTGGATACTTTACTCAATGAAGCAGTGCGACAGCAGTTGCATTTAGACGAGACAAAAACTGTTCAAAAACCCCGAATTGAGATTACCACAGAAGTTATTTCACAAGAAGCAAGTAATCCAAATGCACCAGATTCTCGCTGGGTTTTAATTCGTATTGCTGACAATGGCTCTGGAATGTCTCAAGAATTACAACAGCAAATTACGGATTCTTTTTCACTTGAAACAAAGAATGGTAAAAATACTAGTTTAGCGGTAAGTTATCGAATTATTACTGTGAGACATGGCGGTAAATTGAATTTTCATTCACAGACTGGTATCGGTACAAAATTTGAAATCCTATTGCCTTTAGTTTGATTAAACCTCAGCTAAGTATTGGGTCTTTGAAGACGCGATAAATCGCGTCTCTACATAAGGATTTTGAGCTTATCTGAACTGTATTGATCTATAATCTCGCAGTCGTTTGCAGCAAGCTTTCGCCACGTTGGTAAATTTCCCGTGCGTGATCAGTCCAAGCACCTTGTCCCCAATAACGAAAACAACTGGTTTGCAACAACAGGTTATGTAGAAGAACATTACGATAATGAGATTGTCTGGTTACAGGTTCTGCTGAGTCAACTTGTTGTAATGGATCAAATTTTTGATGGAATAAACTGCTTAATTGATACATGGGGGACAACACATTTTCATATCCTTTTACCCAACTGATATGATTTGTCCACGATGCTCCATCCAGATGAAAATTAGAGTTTGTTTGCTTTAATTCTTGAATGGCATTCTCTACAGCCTGCGGTTGAGTATTATCTGGTGAAACTCGCTCCCAAATTTGATGTTGTCCCACTGGCTGACAAGTTGGATAATCTTCAGGTTTGCATCCAGCAGCTTCGATTAATTCTAAATATTCTGTACCACACACTCCAACAACACCTGATTTTCCTCCGCTGTTATTTACCATATCCCACCACGCTTGTTTAAAAGCGCTAGGAAATTCATTCATCATCACGCCGCCATTTTCACCATCGCCAATTTGGCTAACAATTGGTGGCACAAATACACTACCAATTTGTTGTTTGGATAATGTCTTCGCTTCATAATAAGGCTGCATCTGAGCAACTAATTTAGTATCCGAACCTTGGGTTTTAATTAACGCTGGGATGCTAATTGTTTCACCTTGAGAATTACGGGCAATTAGACGATGTGGTAAATGTTTATAAGCGAGAGATTGACCAGTAAGAGTTTCTACAGAATGTTCTTGAACAAGTAGCCAGCGATATCCACATTCTTTCAGTGCTTTCACAAATTCAAAGAGAGCATCAGGGTGATTTGGTAGGTGCATTTCTGGAGGCGAAAATCCTTTGACTCGCGCTAGTGCTTCCCAGCCAAAAATTGCGGCAAAGTGATGTTGCCATGCAACGATATGTAATTTAATATCTGCTATGGGTGTGGAAGGAATAACTGCATGACCCCACATTGTACCCAGCCATTCTACATAAGGTTGGTAGGTGCGATCGCAAGTAATCCGTTTAAGATTATCCAGAACATCACCGCGTCCCATTTGCCGCAGTCCCCACAGCAGATTACCAGAGTAATCCAACATCACACGCGGATTGCAACCTTGACTTACAAGTTCGGGGATCAAGTCACCTATGCGGCTGTAACAATGGGCAAAAGGATCTGCATTGTGGTTATCCCCTTCATGAGGATGTTCAAACATATATTGCAGATTGCTGATCAGTGTACCGCCATTTCCAGCAGGTATAGTTGGCTGGTGCATGTGTAAGGCGATCGCAAACACAGCATTTACGTCTTCTAAGCGGATATTCGTTGTGGGTAAAAATACTGGTTGATCTTGGTTAACTACAGAGAGAACCTCTGTTTCCCAACCAGAAATATTCGGTAAGCCATCAATGATTTCGGGCAAAGGAGTCAGAGTTGTAGGGAAAGAAAGCATTTCTGTTTGCTCCGAAACAAGGTATGTCTAATTATGCGATCGCACAGCAATTTCTGCTCTGTAACTTTATGTATTGATGCAAACTGCGATCGCCTTGTAGTCCCGCAAAATCTGTGTAGTTCAACAGTTGGAATATCACACTTGTATAAAAAGCGTTAGAGAATATACAGCAATTCTATTTAATTTTGTTGCTAGAGATGTACATCTGTACGCCTCTATAGCCGATTCATTATGTTGCAAAGATTTTTGGAAATGGTATGATACAACTCAAAATTCAGAAATCCAGATAAAACCTGAATTTCTGGGCTTGGATCTGTTTCCTTCTTTTAAAGTAAGCTGTAAAATCCCCAAAAACTATAAACATTAAATATTATTATTTTTCAAGATAAAATTTTCTATTCTATGCTTTAGGCAAATTTAATTTTAGGAGGAGTCTCATGAAACTAAAACAATTTGGAATTACATTTTTGAGTGTTTGTATTGCTGCTTTTTCGGGAATGAAAGCAGCAGAGGCGGCATCATTTTCGGTAATTGCTGATGGTCTTAATAATCCACGAGGTCTAACTTTTGGTACTGATGGGAATCTCTACGTCACCGAAGCAGGAACAGGCGGGAGTGGAGCTTGTGTTCCTTCACCGAGCGTTGCCAACCAATCTTTATGTTATGGCACAACTGGTGCAGTTACCAAAATTGCAAATGGTACGCAAGAACGTATACTTACAGGACTTCCTTCTTTAGCATTACCAGATGGTACTGATACTTCTGGGCCTCAAGATATCAAATTTGATGCTACTGGCAAGCCTTATATTGCAATTGGGTATGGTTCAAATCCCACATTTCGGGCGGCATTAGGTAATACTGACTTAGGAAAAATCATTACTGCTAATTTCAATACAAATTCGTGGACTAGTGTTGCTGATTTAGCTAATTATGAACTTGCAAACAATCCAGATCAAGGCGATCTAATTAGCAATCCCTTCTCTCTTCTTTTAGATGGAAATAAGATTGTTGCAGTTGATACTGGTGCTAATGAGTTACTCAGCGTAGGTACTGATGGCAGTAATTTAAAGGCGATCGCCACAATTCCCCGACAGATATTAACTAATCCAATTTTCCCCTCTGGCCCATCATCATCGCCATTTGAAATCCAAGCAGTACCGACAAATATCGCTAAAGGCCCAGATGGCGCTTATTATATTAGCGAATTAACTGGTTTTCCTTTTCCAGAAGGTGAAGCAAAAATCTATCGAATTGGTGCTGATGGTCAACCAACAGTTTATACCGATGGCTTTACCCAACTTACTGACTTAGATTTTGATGCTGAGGGTAATTTATATGCTTTGCAGTACGCTAATCAGTCACTCTGGAAAGGTAATCTAGATGGTGCTGTGATTAAAATAGCGACTGATGGAACTCGCACAACTATTCTTAGTGGCAATAGATTAGAGTCTCCTACTGCTTTGACTATTGGTGCTGATGGTGCTATCTACGTGACAAACCGAGGCGATCGCCCTGGACTTGGACAAGTTCTCAAAATTGAGAATCCTAAGTCTGTTCCTGAATCTAGTTCTACTTTCAGCTTATTAGCATTTCTTGGCACTGTGAGCATTGCTTTGTTGCACAAGAATAAAGCTAAACGACTGAAGATTTCGGACAAGTTTGTTCAGGAATGCTGAGTGTTGAGTCAGCGATCGCTCTCGGTGTCTCCCCTTCTCTACGAGACGCTACGCGAAGGGATAAGTTTTTCCATAGGTCGTTGTCTTCTTGGTGCTGGCGGAGCTGCTATTCGTAAAATTAGCTCTAGCAACCAAGGCGCGATGCGTTGACACAACACCGCTAAATGACTTTGCCATCCGACTAAAATTTCTGGTGAATCATTTTGCATTCCGGTAACGAGTGCTTTCGCCACTTGCTGGGGAGTCATGGGGATCACCCAACGAAATAGTTTTAAGTCGCGCACCATGTCTGTGTCTGTCAGGGAAGGCAATAATGCAATGACGCGAATATTGTGTTCAGCTAGTTCTTGGCGCAAGGCTTGGGTAAATCCTAAGATGGCAAACTTGGTTGCTGAGTATGTCGCCATCGTTGGTGCCGCCACTTTCCCCATCAGGCTCGATACATTGACAATTGTCCCTTGTCTTTGGCTGGCCATGCGTCTAGCAATCAAACTAGTTAGGTTGTACATTCCTAACAAGTTCACAGAGAGTTCTTCTTGAACTTGGGGCATTTTAGATTGTAAGAACGAGGTTTGGTATGCGACTCCCGCACAGTTAACCAGCAGGTGAATCTGTCCGAAATTGCGCCACAGTTGGGCAACAGCGATATTTACATCAATTGTCTGCGTCAAATCTAAGGCTACGATCGCAGTTTTTGTTCCCATAGCCTCAATTTCGTCGGCTACCTCGACTAACTTTTGGCGATCGCGTGCCACCAATATCAGCCGCTTGATGCCTTGTTGCGCTAGTTCGAGAGCGATCGCTCGTCCAATTCCACGAGAAGCCCCTGTAATTAGGGCAACTTTACCTTGAATCTCCATTCGTTTTATCCTCCAAAATCTAAGTCCTACCAAACTCTTCGTTATTGCCGATATACACAATCAAGAGCTACTTGCTTGTCGGCACAAGGTAAGACAAATAATCAATCACAATTGAAATCAAACTGAAACTGAAACTAAGCCTTTGGCAACGAGATATTTCTTGGTTAATCTGCAATCCCTCATAATTGTCTATACGAGGCAGAAATTTCTCGTTTTTAACCCGTCAAACCCTAACACAATTGACTGAATGCATGTAGCTCATAGATTTTATGTCTCCTAGATCCGAGCGCTCATCAGCATCGTTGTCATACACACGTTAGCAATTAAATCAAGGCATTGCAATATTCTTTAATAAGGATTTCTTAATACTTCTTAACGACAAGCATATATATATAAAAGATTTTATTAAATAAGTTTTTATGAATCCCTCAGTATAAATATCTTAATTCCCTGACAAAGAGCCACTTTTTTGGGAAATTGCTATGTCTAATTCACAGCTTAGAGACAAAAAAGACATATAGCATTTTGCCTTATGGTTGCAATAGTTAGCTCCAAATAAACTCACAGAATTGCATCAGTAAATTTACTGTTTTATTGAAAATAAAGGTTGATGATTTTTATTTTTTGAAAAGAGTAGGAGCAGGCTAAATGATTGTCTTGAATTATCTACCAAACTTTAAGACAAATGCTAATTTCTTTAGGTTTAGCTTTGAGTTTATCAAAGTAAGGCTTGAGACTTGCCTTGTCTATAGCAAACTTCAATCATCCATCAACAATAAGATCCCCAACTTCTTAGGGAAGTTGGGGATCTGAACTATAAGTCAATATGATTCCTAATTGATGATTATGCCTAAAGCTACACTCCGTATATTTACGTAATTAGTAATTATCCCCACAGTTCAATCTGCTTACTCCTTCCTCCTGCTTTCTCCCAAGGGGAGACGCTAAAAGCGATCTGCCTCCTGTCTTCTGCCTCCTAAAAAGAAGTTGGTTGAGGATTTGATGCTTTGCTTGACTGGGGAGTTGAGCCATTCCAAATTTGATTGAACTGATCTACTGGCAATGACTGTAAAAGACTGAGATTAAGCGGCTCTTTACTAATGAATGTGCCGTAGGAGGGCTGCAAATAAGAACGGTATTCAGGACGGTTGAGGATATGGGTTTCTACAAAAGCTAGGCTAAGGGCGTTGAGATAGGAATAAACAGCATCACGATCGGGGCCTAGCAAGGCAGGTGGTACAGGTAAGATATCGTTTTCAGCAGTAGGTTCAGCGATCGCTGAAAAGTGGGTAGCGTTTTCGATCAAAGCCAGGTACTTATTGGAGTCCGAAAGCCAGGTAAAGGGACGAATTTGCTCAAATACGGGTGGAGCAAAAATATCTTGACTACCTGCTACCAGCATTACCGGAATTTTAATTTGACTGACTCCCTCCTGACCCAAAATTGAACTATCAATGGGATTAATCGCAATTATGGCCTTGATGCGATCGTCTTTGAGTTCATAATTTCCCGGAGGTAACTCAGTTGCTTGGCACTGCAAAATCAGCGACAAATTAAACGATGAATTATTGGGACTACAATCTTGGCGTAGTTGCTCAAAGTTAATCTTTGCCCCTGCTAGAGCCAAAACCGTATAACCGCCAAAGGAATGACCGATCGCCCCAATTTGCTGAAAATTGAGTTTTCCTTGGAGGGTAGGATCAGATTTGTCTAGACGTTCGAGTTCATCAAGTAGATATTTGATATCCAAAGGTCGGTTGATAAATTCTGCTGCTTCTGGCGGCCCCGCCAAACCTGCAAAATATTGTTGAATGCGTTCGGCATTACTACCAGGGTGTTCCAGAACAGCAACGGCAAAACCATAGGATGCTAGATGTTCAGCCAGGTAGACAAAGGGAGAACGATCTGAGGCGACACCATGAGAAATGACAATCAGGGGAAAGGGAGGTGATGGAGAGTTTTGAGTTTTGAGTTGTAAGTTTTGAGTTGTAGGTAAATAGATATCCACCGGTAGACGGCGATTACGAGAAAAGTCATTTAGCTCGAAGGTTTTTTTCTGCGAGCGGAATTGTCCTGGCGATCGCAAATCTAGTTTTTTCGAGAAGTCAACAGTTGAATTTGCTGCTTGTGCGATCGCCTCTTTTTGAAGAGAGGCAATAATTTCATCCTTTCTTTTGAGCAATTGCGACAAGTCATCGACTATCCTTAACCCCTCTGTGAAATTCACCCGCATAGTATTGCTGGGAAATTTACGCAGCAAATTCACCACTGTTAAACCCTCTTGATCAGCAGCAGACAAAATCAAAGAGGCACGTATAGCATAGAAGCCATTATTTCGAGACTCAGTGAGGAGTAATTCTCCTAAACGTCGCATCAGCTGCTCGCCGATAGGTGAGTAGGTAACTTGAGATACTAGTGTAGGAGTTACATTGAACCTTTGTTGGAGTAAATCACGCAGTTGAGCAACTTGTTCAGAAGTAGCACGATTAGCGTAAAAGGAAAGTTCGTCATCGATTTTGCCTTCTTTAGCAAAAGTTTCTAGCGAGTCCACAGATAAAGAAAATTCGCCAAAGGGAGGGTAAAAAAAGCTAATGCGTTCAGCTCCCAATCCGGGAGTAGCAGTCAATAAAGTAGATAGTAAACCTAAACCCACATATCTCAAAAATTTTTTCATTATAAAAACCCACTGTCTAACCCTGCCAAACAATTTTGGGCAGAGAGGAAAGCGGGGCGGGATCTATAACCGCTTTCCTGTTTACACAGGCTAAAAGCACAAGAAAGCAAGTACTTACATCCATAGTTTCGCATATACGTAATAATCGGCACTAAATTAAATTTCAGGATGGTAGGCTAGCACATCATGGGTAGCAAATTTTTCAGCCAAACAGCATCAGTAGCGCGATAATTATTAATATAGAGATCAAAATACGTTATATGTCCTTCACCTCCTGCGCCTCTTGTGTCGTCGTCCTCAACCAACAACAGGAGCAAAACATCTGCCACCAGAACCAGTGCCCGGATGTGCCAGTTAACCACAGTAAGAACATAGTTAAAAGTTGCACTGTAGTTGAAAATGGTCGCGTGGTCGTTAAACCCTTACAACCACAACTCAATCAGACTTGCGAATAACTTTCAGAAATTTCAACTCTTTTCATCTAAAGGTAAAACATCGTGGAAGCGGTTGTAATCAATGTAGCGATATCCATCGGGTGTGTGGTGGAAGATATCGACAAATTGATTGTTCCACAAAATCTCATTAGCACCATAACTATGACGGGCATGAACAACCTGTGCAACCGTTTCATCAATGCCACTCAAAGAGATGATCACCATAGTATTTGTCTGGGTTAACGATTCTGGTGTCATCCCATATAGAGGGCTAAACTCATCAATCACATGCATCACTGACCAGCTTAATGTGAAGCTAGGTGTTTGGCTCCTCAGCAGTTTGAGATCGTAGAATCGACGTATGAATTGCCCTTCTAGGGTTACTTCGTCGCGCATCAAGTAGACTCGCATTTGCGCCTCCAGAATCATATTGCGACGCCGATTAGCGGTGCGAAATATGAGAGTTGGCATCGCATTATGAGATGTAATTACTGCTACACGACTAAAAAGCACACGAGCTGTAGGCCTAGAGAATCGAGCAAACGCTAGTCCTGTCATCACAGCAATTCCCACCAAACCGATCATTGCTTCAATGGTGACAATAATGTTGGCGTAAGTTGTTTTAGGATACATTGCCCCATAGCCGATGGATGCCAGGGTTTGCACGCTAAAGAAAAAGACATCTAAAAAAGAGCCAGGTCGGGCGTTGGCAATACAATCTCCTCCTATCAAGTAAGCTAGGGCAAATAGAGCATTAATAGTTATATAAAAAGTACAGATAAGGATCAGAAAGCCAGTCCAGGGAATCGTTAGCAGGAGATGATAGGGATCGCGCCAGTAGGAATGCCATACACCCATACCCATAATCTCAAATTTTCCA
Source organism: Nostoc sp. CALU 1950 (assembly GCF_051172895.1). Lineage (NCBI taxonomy): Bacteria > Bacillati > Cyanobacteriota > Cyanophyceae > Nostocales > Nostocaceae > Nostoc > Nostoc sp. CALU 1950. The sequence goes on from NZ_JBDNJQ010000128.1 coordinate 16,834, forward strand.
TCTCGAACTTGAATCTGAATAGGTGGGATCAGATGCTGTCGTTTCTTCCGTGAAAGTCTCTTCAGTCGAAATTTCATTGCAAGTAGCCAAAAGAACGGCAACTGCTTAGTATTGTAAATTAAGTTGCTTTGGAGACATTGAACTTCTCCACAAGGGAGAGTTAGCAGAACGGAAACTTCACCTTTATTTTCTGAAATCAGCAAAAAAATAGGGTGAACATTGTCCACCCTAGTAATTTATCTGCTAGAAACTTATTTTTCTGGCTTTAGTGATTGACCTTTAGAACAGCGGTCAAACCACTCCTGATATTTTTTCTGGTGTGACTCATCTTCCACAGCAATGGTCACTCGCACTCGCTTGCAGCCGTGATTTTGCTCTAGTGCGATCGCATTCAATAATAAACTAGCAATTTTAGGTGAGCTAAATTCGCTGCTTACCGTTAAACCGCTGTCAAAACCTGTAGTAAATTCAACTCTTTCTACGTCGGTCAAGTCAACGCCAGCAATTTCTCCCTCTCCTAAATCAATTTCTGCGAGTTGTTTGTGTTCTGGGCTAACTTGTTCCACAATCAGTTTTTCACGCCGGACAGGAACTTGTATCATCCGGGTTTCAATTACTTTGCGAACAATCACCTCACCAACTTTACGCTTACTGCTTTCAACAACTAGTCGTTCTTCTAGTAGACGAATAATCTGTTCTTCAGTAGCCTGCTCTAAATTTACGGTATTAACTAGGCTATTTGTAGTTTGATTATTCGCTAGTTGCTCAGTTGAGTTGCTATCGCCTGGTTTTTCTGTTTCTAAATATTCAGGCATATACTCTATTTCTGATTTGTTTAAGTCTATGAAAACAGATTTATTCGGCTTGTCAATTTGTTTTATTCTCTGGCTCTGCAAGCGAAATAAAGAAGGATGTTTATCGGCTAACTGCTGACCATGTTCTACAGTTTGCTGATTCAACTGCCTAGATATAACTAAGTTTAGCCGGCGATTAGCATCCACAATTAAATCATGAACTATTCCTACTAGCTGACCTTCCTTATCGAAGACAGAAAAATTACTCACCTTCTTTCTTAACTCTGCCAGTGAGGTGCTAGTAGTGCCAGGATTACCGTTTGTCTGCCTAATGTTTTTTGCCATCAGTTGGCTATTCATATACAAAATTTATGAACTGCTTTCTATTTAGCTAAATTAAATTAGTCACTTTGATACCATTTAGAAAACGTTTGTGAATCAAGAGTAAAATTCGCAATCCAAAATCTAACCTGGGATCAATTATTGCAAGTACAGGTAAAGCTAATTCAACAGCCTCACCTGCACTGTGTCGAATTAATTATTAGTCATTAGTTACTAGCTAATGACTATATTTAGTTAGTGTTCTTGAATCGGAAGATTACCAGAATTCACATCTAACTCTTCACGACGCACAGTTTCTTGAGTTTCAACTGTGTCTTGATCTACCACTTTTCTCACTCTAACTTCTTCACGCAAAAATGCTTCTTTGCGAACATCAGGAGTTTCTTCGTGAATTTCTATGCGAGCAACTTCGCCTTCACGGAAATCTGCTTCGCGCCCAGAGACAGACGTACCCGCATCTGTTGGAGTTACACGTTCAATCACAACTCGTTCTCTTTCTATGGGCACTGCAACCCGTGCAGTATCAGTCTCAACATGCTTGCCAATCGTTACTTCTCCAGTTTTTTGGCGTCGTTTACTGGCAATCAGCCGTTCTTCATACAATCTCAGAGTTTGATGATCTTGCTCATTTAACCCGTATAAAGAAGGCTCACGTTCGTAATTGTAGGTATCACGGGCGTAAGTGGGTGTTGTATCTAATGGTGCTGAAGCTTCTACAGGAGGGGTATAGTCTGTGGGTTGACGATATACACCACGCACCCGTTCTTCATAGTCGTAATCAAGGGTTTGGCGTTCATTGAACTCAGGTAAATCTTCTGCTTGCTCTCTAGTCAAGCCAATTGTGTACACGCGGTCAACGTTATAGTCGATACGGGCACGACCAAGTGGTAGCAATACTTTCTTACCAAAAATCCAGAATCCTAAGTCAACAACTAGATAGCGAAAATGACCTTCCTCATCCACTAAAACGTCGCTAACAGTGCCAATTTTTTCATCAGTTCCTTGTGTATATACTCCAAGCCCCTTAATATCGTGACCTTCAAAGGTTTCCCGGTAGTTAGGCTCAAAATCTTCTAATTTGTAAAGAACCATTATATTTAACCTCAAAAAATTTTTCTTCATCTCTTAATAACTAAACTAGACATTTTTTGATTTGTATACCTCCTTCTGGCGAATGAATTGTTTCCAATACCAAACAATCAAAAGTTATAGAAATTGTTTATCAAGATAGCTAAATAAAGACATACAAATTGTGAGTCTTTCACTTTTTTGTAAAAATATATCTAGCCTTAATGCATGTATTGCCAGAGATATTAAAATCTCACAACAAAGCTTTACATCTTGACGCGATTTATCAATATGTAAATTTTTTTAAGGTTAAAGTTCCCAAGCTATCTAATAAATTGGGAACTTTTTGGTTTAAGAAACACAGATATAGATAAAAATTAATACCAATTTGAAAAAAGAATTTTATAGATGGAGTATTCACAGAATACACACAGCAATTCCCAATTCAAAATCTAAAATCCAAAATGGTATAATTTTACCTGCATGATTATTTTAGATAAATCTACCAAACAAACTTATTAATTAGCTAATTAAAGAGCTTCATGGGTAGTCATCCCATTTTCTTGCACATTTAAATTCCCCGCAGTATCGACATCTAACTCTTCTCGACGAATGGTGTCTTGTGCTTCCACAGTGTCCCGTTCTACTACTTTCTTGACCCGGACTTCTTCACGCACAAAGGCTTCTTTATGTATCTCAGGCGTTTCTTCATACACTTCTATGCGTGCTACTTCCCCTTCTTGAAACTTAATTTCATTGGGATCTAGAACCTTTCCTGCTTCTGTTGGCATAACTCGCTCAATCAGAACTCGTTCTTTTTGAATAGGTATCGTAACGCGTGCAGTTTCTGTTTCAATGTGCTTACCAACGGTTACTTCTCCAGTTTTTATGCGGTGTTTGTTGGCAATTAATCGTTCTTCATAGAGTCTAAAAGTTTGATCAGATTGCTCATTTAACCCGTATAAATCTGGTTCTTTCTGATAATTGTATGTATCGCGATCGTAAGTCACACCGCTGGTTAAAGAACGAAATACACCACGGACATTTTCTTCATAATCCTTATCAAGGATCGCATCTTCTTTGTGATCGGGTAAATTTTCTATTTGCTGTCTGCTTAACCCGTCAACATACACGCGTCTTTCTGGATAATTGATCCGGGAAAGACCAATTGGTAGCAATATTTTCTTGCTAGCAAAATCTAAGCTTATATCAATAATTAAATACCGAAAATGACCATCGTCATCAACTAAAACATCAGCCACGGAGCCTACTCTTTCTCCTCCCTCAGTATAAACATCCAGCGCTTTAATGTCGTCTACACCAAAAGTTTCTCGATAGTTTTGGTCAAAGTGTTCAAGTTTATGAAGAGGCATATACTGTTACCTAATTTGTTTATAACGTTTATTTGATAGTATAAAAAATATTGTGCTAAGTCTCCTCCTGCTGGCGACTGAGTTCAGTTGAGATATTTGATGATTTATAATTCATACTTGATGAGAAAATACTCAAGTTGAACACTATTGAGAATCAATAGAGATATAACTAAAGTTATAAAAAGAAGACATTGTACTGGTATGAAATAGGTTTTAACTGGTCGAGCGATCGCTCCGTAGTCGATTACCAAATTTCTACCCGATCGCATAAAACACCCCTGCTTTTTAAAGGAGTTGAGCGATCTCCTCTGCGTCAGTCCTAATTAAGAGCCAATACTGAAACAATAGGAGTAGACACTAGAGCACCATGTAGATTATGAGTGAACTTCCAAATAGTCTTGAAGATGCGATCGCCCAATCTCGTATAGCCGTTCAAGCTGCCCTTGCAGATGGCTGCACTCGCATACAAGTTGAGTTCCTGTTCCCAGAACTCAAGTTTATGCCGGTGGCGGAACAATTTCTACCTGCGTTTACAGAATACGATTCCCGTTTGAAGATTTTCTTTGCTGACGCTGGGGCTGCGGCCCTCGCCCGCCGCGATTGGGCTGATGCACCATTTCAAATTTTGGATATCGGTACGGGAAGGGCTGCTTCCTTGCAGACAAAAATTCAGCCAGAGGACGAAATTTTCTTATTCATCGCCCCCACATCTGTAGAAGTACCGCAGTTAGAAAAGTTATGTGAAGTAATAGGCGATCGCCCTTTAGTCTTGTTAAATCCTCGCTTAGAAGATTCTGGAACCGTGGGCATTGGTTATACAGCGAGAAAAATCCGCGATCGCTTTATCAGTACGATTGAATCTGCCTATTACGTGCGCCCCATAGACGATGAAAGTGCCCTATATCGCTGCTACCCAGGACAGTGGGAAGTTTGGCTGGACACCGCTGGCGAATATCAAAGAATTGCCGAATTACCCACAAAACCATCTGGTGATGATTTGGATCTCATTGTTTTAAAAGGACAACCGCAAACAACAACAGACGCGACACCCACAAGAAAGCCCAATGTGTTTAAGAGTTTACAACGGTTCTTAAAGGCGTTGAGTAGTTAATACCAATTTTTTATGAAGCTGCATAGAATTCGATCCCCCCTAGCCCCCCTTATTAAGGGGGGAACCGGAAAAACTATCAAATTCCCCCTTTTTAAGGGGGATTTAGGGGGATCAAGATATATGCAACTTCACATTAAATTGGTATAAGAGTTAGGAGTTAGGAATTTTATTATTAACTCCTCACTGTTCACTCCTAACTTTTTAATTCCCTTGCAACGGGGCGTTTAAGACTTTCTCGATGCGATCGCGCGTTTCTAGTAAGTGCGCTTTGGTGTATTCATCCTCGGAATTAACCCCCTTGAGTTTCTCATCTAGTTGTTTGAGTTTATACCAAGCTAGAGTACGAGCATCTTCAGGAACATATTCTTTTCGCAATACCATACCAGTCAAAATGTCCAGATATTGACGCTGCAAGCCTCGCCGTAAACTGGTAATCTTCATTGGTTTACCTTTTGGTTTGATGACTTCCGTCCAAATACCTGATTGCAAAGTTTCAAATAGTTCAGGTAGAGTCAGTGCATTTTCGGGCTTTGTTTTGAGTTCAATATCCTTGAGGCGAGAGAGGCGATCGCCTGAGAATAAATCCCGCAACACAGAACCCTGCATGAGTAGCACCAAGTCATGAATTGGATAATCTAAACGACCAACTTGAGGAGAACTACCCCAATGTCGCCAGCGAGAAGGTGCTAATTTATTCAGTAGTTCGGGTGAAAAACTCAGGGCATCTTCTGCAAATACGTATTTTTGTAGGGTTTCTAAGGCCTGCCGTTGTTGTTCAACTGGTACTGGTTCAAATGGTAATCGGTGTTGGCCGACTTCAGAGACTTTCTCGGAGGCTATCTCGTTAGGGCGGATGCGATAGAAAGATTGTCCCCCAATGTATTTTGTGGTGTAATATATTTGCTGGAAATAGTTACCCAATACTGTACTAAAACGTTCGCTCACATCACTGTAACTATCACCAGCCAATGGATAACGTTTATCGAGACGTTCCCACATCACCCGCGAATTATTCAATTGCCACTGAGAATAAAGCAGCACATTACCACTGTTATCCCAAGCATTGGCAGTTGGGTCAAGGTCATAGACATCTTCATCTGTGGAATAACTCAACTCTGGCTTGTAAGATTCTGCTGCAATTTCCTCCAAAATTGGCTTTTCTGCTAGAGGAGTTGATGTTTGAATTGCTATGTAACCATACTTAATCGCCCATTCATCATAAACCCCCACCATACTGGGAAAATAATCTCCCTGTTTTGTCCCTTGAGGGGCAATATTTGGGGGAATATAGTCCATCACAGAAGTTGTCAAACCTTTAGTTTTGGTAATTTCCGTATTATTCATTTCCTCCGGTGCTAGCAGTGTACTACCACGGAAGTTATGACGTAAACCAAGAGTATGTCCAACTTCGTGAGCAATGATTAAACGTAAGTATTGATTGATATATTCTTTCACCTGATCTGGAGTGGCCATAGTATCTGGCAGCAGTGACATCGCCAATGAACCAACGGCAAACTGGTTAGCAGCTTCCATCCCGTAGCATAAATCGTACTCGCCTGCCATTTTTGATAAACGACTCAACAACCCCTGTTCCCCTTGCATTTGCTGGGGCATACCATTGTTTTTCGCATCTAAACCATTAGCGCAAAGTAGACGATTTTGCATCAAAGCTGATAAAGTAGTGCGATTTTGTGTTTGGCTAGATTGTTGGCTAGGTTGGACGATTTTGCGATACTCACTCTTTAGTAGCCTGACAAAGCTGGCATCTACGAGAATATCTGCATCCAAAATTTCTCCAGTCAAGGGGTTAACGCGGGATGGCCCCATTGCAAAGTAGCCATCGACTGTGTTAATCCAGCGAATCGTGTTGTAACGAATATCTGCTGGGTCCCATGTGGCGTCATCTGGCATTTGGCGGACTTCAATTGCATCCTTGAATCCAGCTTTGAGAAAGGCTTTGTTCCACATCAGGACACCTTCTTTCATCGCATCGCGGTACTCTAAAGGCACAGCGTTATCAATCCAGAAGACAATCGGTTTTTTGGGTGGAGAAATTTTTGCTTTTGGGTCTTGTTTTTCCAAATGCCAGCGATTGATGTAGCGGACAAAAGAATCGCCGCGATCGTCTTTGGATAAGTCTTGGTAGGCGGTGATGAAATAGCCGATGCGATCGTCAGCAATACGCGGTCGATAATCTTTATCAGGTAGTTGCGAGAGACTATAGTGGACACGCAGGGTAAAGCCACGGTTGTCAGCTAGCGACGCAAAGCTTGCTATTTCACTTTCACGGCCAGTACCACCAGAGAAATTCAAAACTGATTCGATTTCTAAATTTTGGGGAAAAGCTTTAGCAGTACCAAAATAAGACTGGTCTGTGCTTCCTGGGACTCCTAAACTTACAGATAATCCAGCTAAATCTGCCAGTAGTAAATCGCCCAAGTCGATGAGAAAAGTTTTGCGTTGTGGATGAATACTTTTAATGGAAATGCTGTAGAGAACAGAGTCACTAAAAGACCGGGCTAGCGATCGCGCCTGGGGATCTCCCTCACGAGTGCGAAAATTCACATTGCGAATGACAAAGTTTAGTTTATCATCCACCCGTTGGAAATAAAACAAAAAATCTTGTAGAGGCATACCACTGTAAATACCCCGTTCGCCAATACCTGATTCCAGCGTTGCCGTAGCTAGGTAATTTTTATTGAGTTGCTCTGGCTTAATTTCTAGATAAATTTTATTCTTTTCTTTATTGCGATAAAGGGTGAATAATCCCCCTGACTTTTGGGTATCTTTGATTACTTCGTCAAACGCCTCTAAATCATCCTTTGCTACTGGTTTACTAGGATTAGGCTTGGCATTCGGTTTTGCAACTTGTAAAAATGGTTGCTGCCCCGCTTTTTTAGGATCTTTTACTACCCAAATGAACGGTTGAGGCTGTGCATGTTTCTTTTGATTAACTACCCAAACTTGTCCCGAAGGTAGCTTCTTTTCCTGAGAAAGATTAATATTTTTTAGCGATAAAGCTGAAATATTAGTTGGAGAAGTTTCTGTGGTTAACTGACTATTAGATTTCTCTCCAATTCTGCCTGTAACTACACCTTTTACAACCTTATGTTTGACTGACAACTCGGTATCAACTTTGTTAAAAGATGGTGACTTGGCACTAGCCGTTGCTATCCCTAAAAATAAACTATGTAACAAAATCATATAAAAGCTTAATTTGTTCATCGCATCCATTCCCCGATAACTATCACGCAATTAATTTTTAACTTTTGTAAAGCTATATAGCCTACTCTCTGCCGATTATCTTAGCTGCTTTATATTAAGCAATAAACTTTCGACTTCAATTTTAGTTGCCATCTTTCAGTTTTTCTATGCTGTTTTAGTGTAGGATTTCTCCCAGAAATGTTGAATCCTAATACAAAACTTTACATATCTAGTTACACTAACTCTA
>NZ_JBDNJQ010000129.1:0-24898 GCF_051172895.1 Nostoc sp. CALU 1950
GGCGCACAGCTAGCTGTGCGCCCCTAAAAAGTATCTACACAATTAAAATCTGAAGCATTCCTGGAAACACATCTATCCTATGGAGTACTTTTTAACAAAATAAATAAATATTTATATAGTTATTTAAAGATTATGTAATCTCAGTATTCAAACCCGACGCTGTAAAGCTGAGAACTCAACGCATTATCGTCTATCGGATGTAGCACAACCAAAGGAGGAATGTCAGGGTTATGAGATGTACCTTTGGGTAGTGAAGTCAAGCAGGTGAAATATTTATTAATATTATTAATAGTAAGTGTAAATTCAGCGTCAGGAGTCCAAAAAAATTCCTAATGACAGGTATTTTGCATCAATCACCAGATTCTTCACTAACGGAGCAGAAGATCATGAACGACCAAGAACCATCAGACTCTAAAGAGTTCGTCGGAAATCTCAAGAATGGGATTTGGCTATTTGGCCTGTCATCCTGGGTATTTGGCATTACCGATCGCAGTATTGCTTCATTTGCAGATGGTTATCTATCTGCTTTGGACTTGACGCAACTGTTCACAGCGGCTACGTTCTTTGTGGCGTGGCTATTTTTGAAACCGACATCCAGAGTTTAGAATCGGCGACTGGTTGAGCATCCAGTCATTCTGCACGCTAGTCTTGTAAAGATTCAGAAAGTTATCTATTTGATCGCTGTAAGGGGTGTGCCACAGAATGCATAGATTCTTTTGTCTTAATCACAATCAGGGTAATTCGTAAAATCTCTGAATTACCTCGATTTCTAGGCTTTTTCCTTCTCCTTTAACCCTTAACCGACAAGTATTGAGTCGTGTATCTAGAAAAATTTTTCTAATTTTCCGGAATTGATTATGGTCAGATGGTAGTCTCTATCAGACTACCGATTTATACTGAAACTCTATAACGAAACCTTCGGGGTATATAACCCCATTTATGATTAAAAGCCCGGTCTTCATGGCCGGGCTTTTGACAGGGAATTAAAAAAATTGGGGTAATTCTGGAAAATCTCAGAATTACCCCGAATTTCAAAAGTTAGGAGTTAGAAATTGTTTTTAACTCATCACTTCTCATTAAATTAGGCAAACGCAGCGGTTGTCACATCGTTATTAGACAGAATTTCTTGCAACTCTTCAGCGTCTACTGTTTCTTTGTCAACCAGCATTTGTGCTATCTGATCTAAAATGTGGCGGTTGCCCACTAACACTTCTTTAGCGCGTGTATAGGCAACATCTACAAGTTTACGAACTTCTTCATCAATAGCTGCGGCGGTTTCTTCAGAAAAATCGCGCTCTGACATGATATCTCGTCCGAGGAACATGTTACCTTGTTGACGACCAAGGGCGACTGGGCCCAAGCGATCGCTCATCCCAAATCGGGTAATCATCTGACGAGCAACCCGTGCTACTTGTTGGAGGTCATTAGAAGCACCAGTGGTAACTTCTTCTTCACCAAAGATTAATTCTTCAGCAATTCGACCACCTAAAGCCACAGCCATCTGATTTTCCAGATAAGCGCGGCTGTATAAACCAGTGTCCATCCGGTCTTCGCTGGGGGTAAACCAAGTTAAACCACCTGCGCGACCGCGAGGGATAATGCTAATTTTTTGTACTGGGTCATAGTCGGGCATTAAAGCACCAACTAAGGCGTGACCAGCTTCGTGATATGCCACCAAGGTTTTGCGCTTTTCGCTCATTACTCGGTCTTTCTTCTCTGGCCCAGCTAATACGCGATCAATTGCGTCGTTGATTTCATCCATCGAAATCTCAGTCAAATTCCGGCGTGCTGCCAGAATTGCAGCTTCATTCAACAGGTTGGATAAATCTGCGCCAGTAAATCCAGGTGTACGACGGGCAATTTTATCCAAGTCCACATCTTTTGCCAAGGTCTTGCCACGGGCATGTACCTTGAGAATTTCGCTGCGTCCGGCATAGTCGGGACGGTCTACCACAACTTGGCGGTCAAAGCGACCAGGACGCAACAGTGCTGCATCTAGGACATCAGGACGGTTGGTAGCGGCAATAATGATGATGCCAGTATTACCTTCAAAGCCGTCCATTTCTGTAAGCAACTGGTTGAGGGTTTGTTCCCGCTCATCGTTACCACCACCTAAACCTGCACCCCGTTGACGACCTACAGCGTCAATTTCATCGATGAAGACGATACAAGGAGCATTAGTCTTAGCTTGTTCAAATAAATCGCGGACGCGGGATGCACCCACACCTACGAACATTTCCACAAATTCCGAACCGGAGATTGAGAAGAAAGGTACACCTGCTTCACCAGCTACGGCACGAGCTAGGAGGGTTTTACCTGTACCAGGAGGGCCAACTAACAGCACACCTTTAGGAATTTTTGCACCAACAGCGGTAAAGCGATCGGCGTTTTTCAAAAAGTCTACGACTTCGTTTAATTCCAACTTGGCTTGGTCAATACCAGCGACATCACTAAATGTCACCTGAGTTTGTGGTTCCATTTGCACTCTGGCTTTGGATTTGCCAAAGTTCATCGCTTGGCTGCCTGGGCCACTTTGAGCGCGACGTAGCAAGAAGAATAAGCCAACCAAAAGTAATACAGGGAAAAATAAGCTGCTTAGTGCCTTAAACCAAAATCCTTCATCGGTTTGGGGCAAAACAGAAATATCAACGCCTTTAGAAGTCAGAGTATTAATCAGGTCTGGATCGTTGACTAAGGTAACAATCCGTTTCGCTGGGTCATATTTGGGTGTAACCAGTGCTGTAGAGCGATCTGCACTCAAACTGACTTTTTCTACTCTGCCTTGCTGAACTTCTTGAATAAAGCGACTGTATCGCCATGTCTCTCTGCTTTGGGGTTGTTTGTCAAAAAATGCTGTTCCCAGCGCAATTACGACAATAAACAGCAGCGCGTACAGCCCTGCATTTCTCCATCTTTTATTCACTAAGGTCTATCCTCCGGTATTTTTCGCGCGATGCCTAGCTTCTCTACTCAGAAAAGTCATTATTAAGAATTATGTTAACTTATCTTAAGATATAACAAATTTGGCGTGAGTGTCATACTTAAAAAAGCCCCTTTATTAGCTGAAAACTCTGATGGTAGGGATTATATTGTAGCGACCCTGAAGGCTGATTAACGGTATGAATGGGAATAATTTCTACCACACTATTAGTGTAGGCGATCGCTTCAAATCTCTGGACTAACTCTAATGTCCAAGGTTCCTCTCGTACCTGCTGCTGCTGGTTTTGCAGCCAGTTTACAAGTTGCGATCGCATAATTCCCGGCAAAATTCCTGCTGTTAAGGGTGGCGTGTACCAACTGCGATCGCACCATCCCCAAAGGTTGCCTGTACTGGTTTCTAGCCAATTTCCTTGGGCATCGACTAATATTGCTTCTTGAGCATCTAAGCTAGTTTTTGCTAACCAAGCACTCAAATAGTTTCCAGTTTTATGAGAGGGGAGAGAGCGAGAAAATTCTGAACTAGCAACGGCGCAGATAACACCATTTTTTTGTTTTTCTGTCAAATTTTGTGGTAATAATCTGCCAGTTATCCATTCCCGTCCATCGGGAAAAAGGGTAATTCTGAGAACGGGGAAGTGTGCGAGGAGGATTTCGGCACCTTGACGCACACGGTTCCAGTCTGGTTGATGCCAGCCAAAAGTTTGTAGTGAGAAAAGTAAGCGATCGCAATGTGCTTGCCAATTAGTTAAATTATTATCCAGCGAGTTCTCATAAACCCGCAATGTTGTAAAAACAGTTGCCCCATAAAGTAAACCTGGATCGTTAATGTTTAATTCTAGGGTTTGAGACTTAATTAGTTTACCGTTGTACCAAAAGAGGTCATTTGTCATCCAATATCCAACGCCCCATTGCTTAATCTTTTGGTGGAAATACAATTTTATTAGTACCTTCAGGAGTTGTAACTACTTTTCCTCCTAAAGCTTCGATTTCCTTAATTGCTCGTTTTTGAGTTCTCTCATCAACTTGATTATTTAAGACCATTGACCAAGTAGAAATTTGTGCATATTTACTGTTAGGATTTCGACTCAGAAATTCCGCAGTTTTTTGGGAAGTAGTAGCTATAAGCTGACTCTCTTCATCGGAAAAGTTACTAGCCCAGTTTGCCGCCGTTGCAAAAGATTGTTGGGCAGCTTGAGCATTGCCTAAAAATAATAACTCATCAATTCCTTTGTAACGCCAGATATAATAAGACTTTTCGGGAACTGAGGGAGATAGTGATTTTAAGCCTTGCTCTGATATTGCGATCGCACGTTCTGGCATAGCAGCATATAATGAAGTACTAATAGAAAGACTCCGATACGCTGCTAAAAATCGCGGGTCACGTTCTAAAATTACTTCAAAATATTCTGGACTTAAACTGTAACCTGTTTTATCCCGAACTTCATCATCTCCGAAATATTGTAAAAAATTGAGATATACCAAATCTGCGATGAAGTTATCATAACCAAAACTAGGCATTTTTTGGAGAAATTTAAGACGGATATTTTCAGATTTTATTTCTTTCTCTAGAGTTTCTAAAGAGGCAGCTTGTTTGCTACTTATTAGTTTTTGTAATTGGGGAAATTGAATCAATCCCACTCCTAATATACATACACAAGCTATTAAAGGTGTAGTAAAAGATTGACGATATAGCAACATATTTTTCTGTTTTTATCAGCATAGTCATAATTATTATATACATAGAGCTATGGGAAAGTTTGGTTAGCACTTACGCCTCTAAGCTTTGATAGGCAAAATATCGAACAGGTTGACTAAAATAAATTTATTTAAATACTGGAATAAAATTATACTTTAGTTTCGTCTTTACTCTGAGATATACCTTAGATTCATTTGTCTAAAATTAGAATCTAATTTATACCGATTGTAACGAGACGCCCAAAAGCTAGTTAAATAATTTTTCAGAATCACGCCACCATATAGGACAACGGAAAAACCCCTTCCACAGTGCTGAACTCACTGCAAAGCAGTGGCTCCAAAATCTGAAAATGGTATTATTCTTTTTCTAAAATAAATTTGGCTTTAGGAAAGCATAACTTTTTTTAGGAAAAAGTTCTTGAAATATTAAGTTTTCTTGATTTTAGTTACTTTTTTTTAGTAAAATCCTTGAAAGTTTTGACATAGCCTAAAATTGTATTTTGTTTATATTTAAATCTGTAACCTCTAGAATATCATGCTGAATAATACTGTTGACGAAAACACAGAAATTAATGGTCAAGCTAGCGAAAATGGGGAAAGAAATAGTCAATGGAGCAAACCAAGTAGTGAATTTAAAAGAAAAGTTAAAAAGCTGAATACTAAAGGAGAAGGATTCAATATTGATGACATTATTGATGCCATTCAAACAGCAATAGTTGAAGTTGTTGAGCTAGAAATTACCACTTGGGTTCCAGAGTCATCTACTCAAATTGAAGAAATACAAGGGCAACAAATTGCTCAACCAGGGAATCGAATGCACACCATAATAAATCTAATTGATGGTGATATTAATAATGAAGTTGGTAGTCAATTTGTTGGTAGTGGTTCATATACAGAACTTCGCGAATTTCATCTAAGTCAAATAAAAGAAAGTCGAGAAATTATGCAAAAAAATATAGAAAGTTTGCAAAAGTTGTATGGATTTTTTATAGAAATTATGAAATCTCGTAAAACTTCACAACAATCACTACCCCGTCCATAGTAATCGTTATTTATTAATAATCACTTTAAAATACCTACAGCATCGGAACTTGTCCAAATCTGTAGGTTAATTTGCTTTAGAAAAATCAAGGAAATTATTATTATGTCCAACCAAATTAAAGAACAAGCCAGGGATTTGCTAGGGAAAATAGTTTCATCTGTACATGGATTAGTCGATGATATTACAGCTTTAGAAGTAAATACGATGGTTGTCGAGCAAATTACTGGCGCAAAGTTTAATGCTTGGCAAGCCTATGAAGAGATTTATTCAATAAAAGACAAAGACTACTTTCATGTTAAAGGAATTCCAAATCCAGACAAATTACCAGAACCAGAAAAAACTCAAGCCTATGAATTACAAAAACTTTATAAAAGTCTATTTTCGCAGCTAGAAAAAGAATATTTTTATATTCTCCTTGAAAAAAGTACTGATACTACTAATCCAGACCCCAGGATAATACGATATCAGGAGCGTCTTAAATATGAAGTGGAAAATGATCCAAATATTCTTCCAGAAGATCCGGTGTACATAAAGTTAGCTCGACCAATATTGCCTGCTCCAACTCCTGTTGCAGATGAAGAAGATAATCAAAAGAATTTGCAGCAAAGGTGGAAAGAGATTGAACAACTTTTGAATAATGGTAAATTCATTCGGACTCTACGGAAAATGTCTGAACTTAAAGCTGCACTAGATGGTGGTCATATTAACAGCTTAGATATTGATATTATTTATGCTCAAACTGTTATGCAGTTAGATGGAGATATTATCAGCCGTTACCATAAAAAGCTATTTCAATTACCTGAAGTGGATAGAGATTTAATCTTAAAAATACATAATGAAGGGATAGTTGCTGGGGAAAAACAGTGGCGTGGAACGCTAGAGTTTCTGATTGGTATTATACAAAATATCGCAAAATTATCCCAACAATGAACGCTTATAAAACACACACAAATAATGAAGATGATCTTCAACTCTCTTTCTTTGTGCAAATACCTCAAGGCGCTCCTATTGAACTTGAAATTAAGGTTGAGCCAGGACAGTATAATTTTTATCTAAATAGGGCAGTTTTAAAACAAATTGAGGAAGCGCGAAAAATAGGCTGCTCTCTTTATGTTCCACCAAAATTATTAGCTTATATTTTGTACTACAACTGCTTTAGCGATAATATTTGCTTTAGCAAAAATACTGTACAATTCAAGAAATTAATTATTCATAAAAAAATCTTTAAAATTTTTGACGATACTTTTATAGTAAGTTTTATCAAATTGTTCTGGAATAAATCACTACAAAATAAATCGGCGTTACAGTACGGAGTTACTTTTAATTTTTATTATCAAGAAGATACATCAGGTCTATATTTTTGGAAAGAGCAAGATATTGTTTTACAAAGTAGTGTCTTGTTTTATGGCGACATAATTCACAAAATCAAGAGTGAATTTATTCAAAATCCTGAGTGTTTAAATATTGTTTATGTACATTATTGGCTTATTGAACAAATACTAAGCTATCTTCGGACCAAATTAAATCTATTGGCTTGGGAGCTAGCTTCGCTGTTTCCTGCTGCTTTTTTCGCTTGGAAATTACACTTAGCACAATCACTTACACTTTCATTATCAATACTTGCTGGACTAGTAACGTCTTTTGTATTTGCTACTATTCGCTATTGGCTTGCTAACCAACTTCCAAGATGGACTTTTATCAGTTCTCAATCTCGAAATTGGCTGGCGTGGGGACTAACTTGCATCACTTCTAGTATTTTTCTTTTTACTCCCACTGATTTCTTATCTTTGCTATTTTTGTCACTAATCGGCCCGCTCTTAAAATGGGTTTTTAGTATTATAGTGGGGCAAGTTGGTAAAGGTTTTATGCGTTGGTTACTAGCTTGAAAATCGGGTATGGGGCATTTAAAAAGAGATTCTTTCGTGAAAAAATCACGGGTATAGGGTAACTGGATATTCAAAAATGTTACCCAGATTAATCAGACTTGCTAATTACGAATTACATATCACGAACTTTTTTCAAAAGTTGCCAACACTGTTGAGCGATCGCCCAATCCTCTTGAGTATGAATAACCAATACCCGTACTGCTGAATCGGATGTAGCAATATCCTCATCCATCGGCTGCTGTTGATTTTTCTCAAGGTCAAGTTTTAATCCCAAAAATCCAAAGGCTTCACAGGCGGCTTGGCGAATTTCCGCAGAGTGTTCACCCACACCGGCTGTAAACACTAAAGCATCTAATCCGCCCAAACTGGTAAGCATTGCACCAATACCAGAACGCAAGCGATGTACGTAGATATCCCAAGCCAGTTGAGCGCGGGAGTTACCTTGAGCGATGGCTTCTCTCACTTCACGCATATCGCTAGAGACACCCGAAATTCCCTTTAACCCAGAGGTTTTATTTAAGATATCATCCAATTTTTCGATGGAGTAATTACCGTACCGTAACAGGTAAATTAAAATCCCCGGATCAACTGAACCAGAACGACTACCCATCATTAATCCTTCTACGGGCGTAAATCCCATAGTGGTATCAATACTGCGACCATTTTTAATCGCCGCTAAAGAGCAACCATTGCCCAGATGGCAGGTAATTAACCGCTCATGTGGAACATCTTGACCAAGAATTTGGGCAGCACGTTGAGAACAGTATTGGTGACTGATACCATGAAACCCATAGCGACGAATACCTTGCTCTACCCACTGATATGGGCCGGGATAGATTGCGGCTGCATCGGGTAGAGTGGCATGAAATCCAGTATCAAACACTGCTATTTGAGTGACATTTCCTAAGATGTTTTCAATTGCTTCTATCCCTTCCACCGCGACTGGATTATGTGCTGGTGCAAGGTTAGACAAACCAGCGATCGCCTTTTTAACATCCTCCGTAATTACCACACTATCTTGATAATCCTGTCCACCATGTACTACCCGATGCCCCACCACATCGATTTCTGATAACTGATCAATTACCTTGGTAGCACCATGACTAAGTGTATTGAGCATATAGTTGAGGTGTGCTTGTCGGGAGTCACCAGAGATTGATTCTTGCAGCTTTACACCCGTAGTAGTTTTCACCTCAATTTCTGCCACACTCTGATCTTGAGTCCAGTTGATTTGCCCTTCCCAAAGGGGTTGAAGTGCTTGGGTGGGGAAAGCTTCATCTGTAATTTCATACAGACAACTCTTTTGGCTGCTCGATCCGGCATTCAGCACCAATATTTTCATATAACAACATAAAAACATGATCTCTTTTGATCATGTCACTAAGTCTGGCCCCATGCTTAGTTTTCTTAACCAGGGCTTACGCAAACAATAGCCGAAAAAAATGATTTTCAGGTAGGGGCAATTCATAAATTGCCCCTACGGCGTATAGTTTTGCATAAGTCCTATTAACGATGGGTAAAAGAGACTGGGGATTGGGGACTGGGTTTGAAGGTTTTAAGAGTGTGCAAGAAAAGAAACACCCTAGTTAAATCGTTATACTAACTGTGGGAGGCTGTTTATCTATCCAGCCAAATTCCATAGTTGTGTTTTTTATAGCTTGCTGCACTATGTCCTTCTTCAAAACCCCGCTGATTGGTTTAAAAGCTGACTCATTTCGTCATCCATTAGACCTGGAAGCTACCAGAGCGCTCAAGCAGATACCAGGCATAGATATGTTGGTGCGAAATTGGCTTGGGCCAATGGCAGAGCAGGTTTTCTATGTGGAAAATATTGCCTCCAGTGTTTTGGTGGGTGAAAAGCAACTGCCCGATTTACATAAGTTGTTGTTAGACGCTTGTAAAATTCTGGATATAGATCCTCCCCAGTTGTACGTCCGGCAACATCCGGCTCCCAACGCCTATACTTTTGCTGTGCGGGGTAAGCAGCCTTTTGTTGTGCTACACACTTCCCTGATTGATATGCTTACACCAGAAGAAATACAGGCAGTAATTGCCCACGAGTTGGGGCATCTCAAGTGTGATCATAGTGTTTACTTGACTCCTGTAAATTTACTGATATTAGCTGCGGCGATTGTGCCCAATGTTGGAACCTTTGTTGCCCAAGCCATACAGGCGCAACTTTTAGAATGGGTACGCTGTGCTGAGTTTACCTGCGATCGCGCCGCATTACTAGCAACCCAAGACCCCAAAGTTGTTATGTCTGTGTTAATGAAGTTGGCAGGGGGTTCTCCAACCTTAGCACCGCAACTGAATCTTGATGCCTTTGTTGCCCAAGCCCGCGCTTATGATGATATTAGCAAGACAGAACTGGGTGAAATGGTCAAAGCTGCTCGTACAGCCCAATTAACACATCCAGTGCCAGTGCTACGGGCGCGAGAAATTGATCGCTGGGCTAGCAGCACAGAATATCAAACTCTGTTGCAAAGTCACGGACTGAAGTCTACTAATAATGAAGTTGCACCCAAAGGTGGGTGGCGCAATTGGTAGAGTTACTAATCACGATCCTCCTCACACCATAGGATTACAAGTCTAGCCATTAGAAATCGCAGCTGATAAATTATTTTGCCGCAATACACTAATTATGATTGTGAAAAATTAATCACTGAATTTGAAGGAAAGCGATGTCTACGATGGCTACGCCTACGCACCATCATCTGCCAGATACAACGAACAAGCAAAGCTTGATCACGAAAATCATGATTTTGTTGACGGCAGCTTATTATAGTTACGTGCGATCGCCTGTATGATTTTATGATAGTAGCCTGTCGCTGAAGAGTCTGCGGTAGTGTAGGCGTAGCCCGTCATAGACATCACTCAATCATCACCAATACTATAAATACTTCTGCAACAATAACCCTAACTTTTCCTTAGTCGCCGCTGGTGCTTTATCCAACTGAGTCAAAATCGCATACTGCAACGCCGAATGCGCCTCACTCTGTGGTGGATTTTCACTCAAGCGCCGCACAGTTTCTTGAATCACCTTTTGAGCATTCACAGCATTCCGCAGCAAATTACCAATCACCAATTCCACCGTCACACTGTCATGGTCTGGATGCCAACAATCATAATCTGTCACCAGCGCTAAAGTTGCATAAGCAATTTCCGCTTCCCTTGCCAACTTCGCCTCTGGTAAATTCGTCATGCCAATGATTGTTGCATCCCAACTGCGGTAAAGATTCGATTCTGCCTTAGTGGAAAAAGCCGGCCCTTCCATGCACACATAAGTACCGCCGCGATGGAGAGTAACTTCTGGTAAATTGAGAGATGCGATCGCATCTGCCAACACAACAGCTAAATTCTTACAAATCGGATCACCAAAGGCAATGTGAGCAACAATTCCCTCACCGAAAAACGTTGAAATCCGATTTTTTGTCCTGTCAATAAACTGATCTGGCACTACCATATCCAGTGGTTTTGCCTCTGCTTTTAAGGAACCTACAGCACTAGCTGAAATTAAATACTTCACACCCAATTGCTTCATCGCATAGATATTAGCGCGAAACGGTAACTCGGAAGGTAAAAGCGTGTGATTGCGACCATGACGCGCTAAAAAAGCTACCCGTGTACCATCTAAAGTCCCCAGAATCAAAGCATCTGATGGTGGACCAAAAGGAGTCTCGACTCGCACCTCTTCGACATCTTTGAGGGCATCCATTTTGTAAAGACCGCTACCACCAATAATCCCAATACTAGCTTGAGCCATGATTCTGAACCTGTTTCTTGCTAATCTGCTAAGTTATTTTATCGAAAAGGGGAGTAGTATAAAAGGCATTCAGGAGTGCTGAGTTATGTTAGCGGTAGCGGGGCATTGAGCCAGTGCTGAGTTCTGATTAAGAAGTAGTACTTATGAATCTTCACACTCAGCAATCCTGAACATAGTGTATAGTCAATGCTTAATGTATAGAAATGTTAAGTAGACGCACTCCTACGCAGAGAAACAAAGCAAGCGTTATACTTTTGGGAAAAGGCTTGTTTTAACCCCTGCTTTTAACATTTTTATAAATCAATGACTCTCAATTTTCGCTTTGCGGTAGTCAGCGACTTACACCTGGCACTTCCTCACACAATCTGGGATCATCCCAGTAGATTTCATCTGGTAGAAGTAAGTATCTCAGCATTTAAAAGTGTACTAGAACATTTAACACAACTCGATTTAGATTTCTTATTGTTGCCAGGAGATTTAACTCAGCACGGCGAACCAGAGAATCACGCCTGGTTGCAACAATGTTTAGCCCAGCTACCTTTTCCCGTCTATGTTGTTCCTGGTAATCATGACGTTCCTGTGCTATCGGCTGATCAGCAATCAATTGCTTTTACGGATTTTCCCTACTATTACACGAAGTTTGGCTATGACGATCCACGGCAGATTTACTACATTCGTCAATTGTTACCTGGAGTTAAGCTGATTGGACTGAATTCTAATTTATTTAATGACCAGGGTGAGCAGGTGGGGCGTTTGGATGCCAAACAGCTACGGTGGTTAGAAGAGGTGCTGGCGGCATCTGGTGATGACTTAGTTTTGGTGATGGTGCATCATAATGTGGTAGAGCATTTGCCCAATCAATCGAGCCATCCACTGGCAAATCGCTACATGTTAGCGAATTCAGCAGAACTATTGCAGTTGCTAAGACGCTACGGAGTCAAGCTAGTGTTTACGGGACATTTGCATGTTCAGGATATTGCTTACTCAGATGGAGTATATGATATTACCACTGGTTCTTTAGTTAGCTATCCTCACCCTTACCGAGTGCTAGAGTTCCATCGAGATCAGCAAGGCAAAGAATGGCTGCAAATTTTATCCCATCGGGTAGAGTCTGTACCTGAGTTCCCCGACTTGCAACAGTCATCGCGGCAATGGATGGGCGATCGCTCTTTTCCCTTTCTAATCAAGCTACTGACTCACTCTCCATTAAACTTACCGTTATCACAGGCAAAAGAATTAGCTCCTAGTTTACGCGACTTCTGGGCAACTATTGCCGATGGAGATGCAGTATTAGATTACCCTCATTTTCCCCCAGAAGTGCGGCGCTACATTCAAACATATAGTGCATCACAATCTAACTCAGCGATCGCCACTGGTGGAACTTTGACTCTGATTGATAATAACACCACACTTTTGCTAGATAAGAGTTAGGAGTTAGGAGTTAGGAGTTAAAAGATGATTGAACACTCAGCACTCAGCACTCAGCACTGTTTTGGCGACAAATTCCAAATGCTGAAGTGTAGGCGTGTAAGAAGGTTCTGCCACCAACAGGGCCAATTTCACCCCCACAGAAAAAGCCACCAACAGGAATATCGTTAAGATAGCGCCGAAATAGTTCAGAATCGAAGTTGGGTTTACCATACAGTCCTTCACCTCGCCCCAGACAGGAAAACATCAAAGCAGCCACAGCAGAGGGTTCAGATTCTCGTTGGTCTTGATAACTTTTGAGGAGTAATTCCAGGTCTTCAGCGGAGGCTTCAGCATCACGTAGGTGGAATTGCAGCCTTTGACCGGGACGGACGCGATCGCCAATTGCGATCGCCCCAGCTGTTGGATCGACCCCAAGAATACCACGAATTAAAAAGTCTCCTTGCTGCAAAGCCAGCTTAAATTCATCCATCGCCACACCCACAAACAAAGAGTGCTGTGCTAATATCCGTTCTTGTTCGCTGAGACTCGAAATCAAATCTCGCAACACCACTAAAGGTACTTTTTCATCTAACTCCAGAATAATATTGCGATCGGCCTTTGTGACTTGCAACGGCTTGCCAATCGGTCGGCATCCTTGGGCTACAATCGTTTCCAAAACAATATTGCCAGTCAAAGCTATACCAACAGTGCCCTCACGATACAGGTTTTGGTGTTCCTCACCGCCAGTATCGTTACAAAATAGAGCAACACGACCACCCATACCCCCACCACTAGCCTGTCCCCCCACTATCACTGATCCTGGATAAGCAAAATCCAGCCCCTGCAACAAATCGTTGATTCCAGAGGCGAAAGAACTAGACAGCAAGATGAACTGGGGTGTAGGTGATGGTGGCACACCGATCAAATCAAGCCAAGCATCTGGTGAACTGTCTAAGTCAGGTAATTCTTCCGCAACAACATGAAAGACTTGAATATTCACTCCTGGAAGGTGTGCTAAAGTCAAGCTAATAGCTGGTTCAGCTTCCAACTCTTGGGTTTCTCCGTTAACTGTAGTCCCAATCACACCTCCACCACTACAGCCAATTAGTATTGGCACAGAAAGTTTTTCAGCTAACAAAGGTAACAGTCGGGAATACTCACTCGTAAAAGCAGACGAAATGAATACCAGTCCTAGATCAGCTGGTGCTGTTAACGATGAGACAGCTCGTTCCACCACATCTGTAACAGCGGCTTCCAAAGAATGACGGGTTGATAGGGCATTTGCCCACTGCATTTGGTCTGCCATGAGTTTTGAGCTTCTTTATCTTTTTAGGCTAGTAGGTTTTGATTTTTTATTTTGGGAAGAATTACATCTTACAAGAATTGACGCCAGCCCTTTGTCTCCTCTATCCCAAGAAGCTGGGGTTATTATTCCCTAATATAGGCATCTAAATATATTGTATGATTATTTATCTATGCTACTGATTCCACAAAATCTTAAAAAATAAAGGTAAATGCATCACATCTGCACTGTTTTGCTGTATTGGTTATAAATCAATAGGCTAGAACAGTAACTTATGATCAGCTAAATGGTTAGAATGGTTAGTAATCATGCCAAAAACTGCCATTTCTGAAATTTTTCTATACTAGTATTAACAACACACAACGAGACTAAAGCAATGACCAACATCCAAGAAACAGCAAAAGGCGACATCCAAGAGAAAATCCAAGAAGAAGTGGAACAAGCGCGTACTGTCTGTGATATAAACGGTAGCAATTCACCAGAGTGTGCTGCTGCTTGGGATGCAGTAGAAGAATTGCAAGCCGAAGCTTCTCACAAACGCCAAAGCAAGCCAAAAAATTCTCTAGAACAGTATTGTGATGACAACCCAGATGCAATTGAATGCCGGGTTTACGACGACTAGAAATTGAGGCGAGTGAATTTTGTTCCTTTGGTCAGTAAGCAGCTAAAGATTGACCAAAAAAGACGCGAAGAGTGGGGGATGGGGCAACGCGGAGAGTCGCCCCATCCCCCTTAATTATTTCTTGATAAAAAATTCCTTAATTTAGCTTGTAATATATTTTCTCAAAATGAAACAACAAATGAATTGCCTGTAGAGACGTACAAATGTACGCCCCGATAAACTCGTTTGTAAGTAAGTCGGTGCTAATATTTACAGCTATGTTAAGGAATTTGGATGTAGGATGTGTTGTCGCACAGCGCAACGCAACGTCAACAATTTAAGGTGCTTTAGCCTATGGAATAACACACCTACGGCTAATTTATATTTCTTCGTATACATTAAATTTTTCTCGCCTACTTACTTCGGATAAATTTTGTGAAATCGTAAATGACTATGGGAATCATAACTAATTAGTACAGTATTGAGGTTAACTACTGAGCTTTATGCTTTGATTAAACTATTATCAAGAAGAATTCATGCTGAATTCAAGAGTCATAATTCAGCATGAATTGGAGTCCGACTGACTCCTGAATCAAAGGGTTTTATACCCTAACTTATTAAGCACTCTACAATCAGGTAATGGTATAAAAACCCACTTGATTAAGTCTGACTCCTGATGTCTGAATTCCTTTTATCTATTGTTTGAGAAAAACTATGGACTATAATATTTGGTTTCGCCCTTTCGTCTGGATTGATTACCGACTGGCAGTACTATTCCTGGTAATTATTCCGCTAATTCTTCTAATTTGGGCATTTGTGCAAAAAGCAGAAGGCATACAACGCTTATTGACTATATACTGGCGAGTATCAAGCCTAGTAGCAATCACGATTTACTTAATGATTGCCCAGTATCCAGTTGGTTTTATCTCTGGATTAATGGCTCGGATTTTGATTCCGATTTCGCTCTGGTTCTGGGTGGATCTCAATGATGAAATTGAGTATCAAACCAGTGGCTCTTTGAAATTTATTTTTACCTCTTGGCGCTGGGCTATAACTGTTTATTGTATTTTGGGTACACTAGCTTCTATCCCTTTTCTGGTTTGTGCTTTTTCTGGCAGTGTACTGAAGACTGCTTATTGTAGCGTTTGGTTCGAGGCTCCGTTGTTATTCAAAGAATATTTTCATGCTAATAGTAAGGCTGAGTTCTTAGGTTTTCTTGGCATAGTTAGTTTAGTAATTTATGTGCTTTACCTAAGCTATTTTGTTTTGATTAAGCTGGGCAAGCAGGGACGCTCGGCCACACCACAGTAACCGTCTCTGTCCGCCTTACTCCTACCTCAAAAAAATGAATTTTATTGGCAAGCGATTGGAACAATACACCGCTAAACGCCCCCAAGAAGTCTTACTTGTAACGGTGGAAATTGCCGATGAGCAAGATACAATTGCTGTTTTCAAAGGCTTTTCCAGTTCTTTGATGCGCCCTACTGCATTTGATGCAGATGTACCAGTTCTACCAGATGGGGCAAACATCCTCAACATTGACCGAGTAGCCAGTCCTTACAATCCTGAAGCACCCCGTTATATTCAACAAGGACTATCTTGGCAAGCTATGGAACCTCTATTATCAGAAGTAGGAGTTTAAGTAAGTGATAGTCAAATGTGATTGATTTATTGCTTCACTCAAGCTTCTCGACTTAGCTAAGTTCGCTAGAAAGCGATTCAAAAGTTACATCTTCATAAGGAATTGCGATCGCTACCTTCGGTTTTGAAGCCAAGCATGAGAGTTATCTCCCATGCTTAGGTTAAAGGTTGATCGCCCTCTCCTTGTCGCTCTTTATTCCCCTCTCCTTTTGGAGTAGACATAATTTTCTTTTGCTGTTCTTGCAGCCAAGTTTCAAAAAGTTCATTCAGCAAGCGCACTTTCATAAATTCATCCAATTGTGCTGGAATAAATTTTTCCAACCGCAAAATCACAAACCATTCAGCGATGCGGGTAGGGGGCAATATCTGACCTGGTTGACTGCTAGAGAGCATTTGCACCATTACCGGATGTAGTGCATTCAGTTCAATCGGGCCTACCAAGCCGCCTGTTTGGGCTTCTGGCCCAAGTGAGTATTCCCGCGCCAAGTCAGCAAAAGAGTTTTCTTTTGCCTGAATCCGGAAGTAGAGTTCTTGGGCAATTCCCACATCCTGAGTTCGCAGTAGTGAATAAATTACTTTGTCCAGTTTTGCTTTGGACTGAAAAAAGTGAGATTCCAGTTTATTACCCCAAGTGGCTTGCTTGAATTTTTCAATTTTTAGCTTACGAGTGGTAATAACTTCTAGTTGATCGGGAGTCAGCCCTTGATATGCTATCCAAGCCTGGATGTCTTCTTCATTTTTAAACTGTTTTTCAGCGTAAAACTGCTGTTTAGCTTGGGCTACTTCTTCAGGTGTACATTCTATTGCTACCTTGTCCGAGCTTGAGTTTTGCTCTATCGCCTCATCAATGATCAATTCCCGCTGCAACTGTGGCAGCATTTGGTAACTTGCCAGTAAGGAAATCAGTTCACTCGCTGTGATTGTACGATTACCGATTTGGATCACTTCAGTCATTAGCTTTTGGGCATCTCAAGAATATCTAGTCTGTTCAAGAAGCTATACGTAGCCCATTTTTTAGAGCTTTTGCCTTAATTTTACCGAGTTAGGTATGCTAACATCACTTTCCCAATAATTAAATAATTACTTGTTAACATACTTAAAAATATACAGGTTATATGAGTTTTTATCAAAGATTCTACGCAAATACAACCAGATGTGAAGACAAGGACAAAAGACTAATGACAGTTCTCTCCACTACAACTTAGAAAACAATGTTATCAGACTGAACTATGGTGCTTTGAGATAACTGTGTACTCCTAGGAGGAAGCAAGCTACGCGCAGCATCTCGCACCAGAGCGTTTGGAATTTCCATTCAAGTAGAACAAGCAAGTGGCGTGATGTGCCAAGGGCGACGCTCCTAAGTCGCTATCAAGCATCTAGAGGTCTGTTAACAGTTTCAGAGGCTTAAAAAGCAGCACATCCTATGCTGCCTTTTCACATGAGGGATTGATGTATCCTACAACCAAAAATTCTTAGGTCTACAACGACTCTAAATAGTTCAAAAGATCCGCCATTTCTTGTGCACTAGGTTGAAATTTCGGCATTGGCGGTGTTTCGCCACTGATCACTTGGTGAATCAGCCCATACCGAGACTTGTGCTTTGAAACAGCTTGCAAACTAGGCCCCACTCGCCCATCTGCTTCCAAGCCATGACAACCAGCACAATTAATTTGAAAGATCGCGTGTCCTTGAATTGGGTTTCCTGTTAAGGATAGAACACTCTTGACGTATGGATCGGAGGCTTGAACCAACTGAACACCAAAAAAGCCCAAAGGGACTGCTAGCAGTATGGCCAGCGTCAATAAAACGATCCGCTGAATCAAGATTTCAGGTTTGGTAATCTGGTTATCCAAAAGGTTTGCGGTGAAAGTCTAGGTGTGCTAAAAAGTTTTCATTTCCTACACATAGCTTAAAAGTTCTTGATTGTGTCTGCAAGCACAGAAGACTATTTTCTTGTAGGCAGTCACCCTCTAAAAAGGCTGTAGGGCGCAGGATTCATACCAAATTTGGTAAAATAAAAAACAGGAACGAATATTTAATAATTACAAAGAGGAGATTTACAGTGGTTGAACCCCTGCTATCAGGTATTGTCCTTGGTCTAGTTTTCGTCACTCTCGCCGGACTTTTTTACGCTGCATATAAGCAATACAAGCGCCCCAATCAGTTGGGGGGATGAGGGAGTGCTGAGTTTTGTTAGCGGAAGCGGGGCGTTTAGCCCGTGCTGAGTTTTGAGTGTGGGAGATGATGAGGATGAGGAAGACGAGGGGGAATAATAATTGTTTACTTGCTTCCTCTGCTGCCTCATCTCCCCTTGCTCTCTGATATTCTCCCTCTCCTCTCATTCCACAATTTTGTAGAAAGTCAGTGATGTGTTGCCGTAAACTTTCTGGCGGCAAATTTCCCAAAGGGGAATCTCTGGCGGTGTCCAACCTTGTGAGGCGTGTTCAACTGCGATTTCACCGTTAGGAGCTAAAAGTTGATGGTGAGCGATCGCTTCTAATACTGGCTGGTACAATCCACTGGCATAAGGTGGATCAAAGTAGATTCTGTCAAATTGCTTGCCTGATAAAGTCTTTAACTGCTGGGTAATATCTCCCCGTGATACCCGAAATTCTTGGTCGGCATTAGCTACCTGCTGCCAATTTTGTTGGATGGTGGCACAGGCTCGGCTCGATTGTTCAATTCCCACTACTAGGCTGGCTCCTCTACACAAAGCCTCTGCGCCCATTGAACCAGTACCGGCGCACAAATCTAGCCAGTGACAACCTGCAATTTCTCCTTGCCAAATATTAAAGACTGCCTCTCTTACCCGCGCACTAGTGGGTCTAGTTTCTTTCCCTGGTAAAGTTTTTAGCTGGCGATTACCGTAAATTCTCAGGCTCATTAGTTATTAGTCATTAGTCATTAGTCATTGGTCATTAGTCATTAATTTTAGACAAAGGACAAAAAACAAATGACAAAAAGAATATTAGGCAGGAATTTTTTCGCGGACTTGAGCAACGAAATTAGACAGGATTTGCAATCCGATATTAGAGGATTTTTCGGGGTGAAATTGGACTGCCATCAGGTTTTCATGGGCGATCGCAGCTGTGATGGTTTGAGTACCGTGAGTGATGGTTGCTGCACGGATTAGCGGGTCTACTGGGTCAACATAGTAGGAATGGACAAAATACACCCAAGGATCTGATGGTAAATGCTCCCACAAAATACTTTTTGGTTGAGTCACTTCCAATTGATTCCAACCCATGTGAGGAATAGTGATGTCAGGTTCTGGACGAAACCGCCGCACTTTTCCTTTGATAATTCCCAGTCCTGGTTGAGTACCTTCAGCACTTGATTCAAAGAGAATTTGCAATCCTAAACAAATTCCTAAGAAAGGTTTACCAGATGCGATCGCTTCTTTAATCGGTTGTTCCAAACCACGCGATCGCAGGTGTTGCACTGCTGGATCAAATGCTCCCACTCCCGGTAGGACTATAGCATCTGCCTGCTCTAATTCCTTTGAAGAATAAGTAACATTAGGAGTTGCCCCAGCTTTTTCCAAGCCTTTGCAGACTGAGTGCAAATTTCCCATCTCGTAATCTACGACCGCAATTACTGGCATTTACCTGCTCCTTGTAAATTTATTATGGAGGGTTTTTCTATTCTAAATAATATTTGTTATGAAGAAAAGAATTCTATTAACTTCTTTTGACACTTGGCTAAAAGATCAACAGTCAAATTCTTCTGATGATTTATTACTTGAAGTTAGCAAACTTGAGTTGCTACCACATCACTTAACTTTTTTACGCCAGTTACCCGTAGATGTGCAACTTGCCAGTACTCAGGTAATGGAAAAAATCAAGGCAATCCAACCTGATTACATCATCTGTTGTGGCATGGCTGCAAGCCGTACACAATTAAGTGTAGAAGCAGTTGCTAGCTGTAAAGAAATGGTTTTGCAGACAGAAGTTGATTTAGAAAAATTAGTAGCAGGAGCAGTAGCAATTCAGATTAGCCACGACTGTGGGAAATTTGTTTGCGAGGGTCTTTACTATTCAGTGTTGGACTACTTAAGCCAAAATCAACTCACAGCACGTTGTATTTTTGTTCACGTTCCGGTTCTCAATCAAGAAAATTTGATGGGGATTCTTGCTGATTTCGTATTAATTATTAACAATCTGGCACTTTCATCAAGTTGTTAATGTCTGTATGGTGAAAGAAATATCTAAGTATATGTTGCCATTGTTACTAATTTTCCCAATTGCCCAATCAACTCCTGCTACACCACCTCCTGAAGAAGTCGTGCAACCACAAGAAGTACGTCCTTTACCAGGTCAATTGGATACAGTGCCAACCTTTAATAGCAATAGTCCAGAATTGGTTTTGAAAGAAGGAATTTTACTTTCGACTTTTCCACCAGATGGCAAAAAAGTACCAACGGCACATCTGAATTTTCCCTTTCGAGGACGATTTGATATTTTTGCCCACCATGTTGCTAAAGCTGAACCAGCAGAGAATTTGCGCTCGCTCTATCTAGGGATAATTTTGCATAACCCTAGTTCGGAACCGGTGAAGGTAAATATTTGGCAAGCAGCGAGTTATTTGAGTCAACCGGATGCACCATTTATTCAATTACCATCTTTTAGCCAAAATCTTTTAGGTAAAATTTTTGCCGGGCCAGGCGATCGCGTTATGTCTGATGTACTTAGGGGAAAACGACAAGAGATTTTCCCTGCCCAAATTGAGATTCCATCTGGGCAAAGTCAGATGTTACTAAATTTACCAATTCCTGTGCAGGGATTGACACCACCCTTAAATGGTCGGTCTACATTCATGCGATTGCAAAGTAATGGCACTGTCTATGCAGCTAGCCTAGCCATGTTTGCACGGGAGAATCCTGATGGCAGTGAGCGATCGCCTACTTTAGAAGAGTGGCAAAATTTACTCAATAATAGTGATGTGTCCGGGCCACGCGATAAAATCCCCACTCCCTTAGAAGAAACGGGTAAGCCAAGAATTTATGGGCGTGTTGCTGGAGTGGCTGCTGGTTCAAGATGGAGAGCGTTATTAGTAGATAATCCTAAAGCCAGGTATCTAACTATTCCCCAGCCTGGTCAAGCGTTTTCTTACGCTCTGAGTAGCCTACATGGCGGAACCTTAGGAACTGGTCAAATTCAAAGTGCTACTATGCTGGTGCGCTATCCTGACACCGCATATCGCGCTCATGGCAACTATGGAATTCAATATAATCTCAAGTTGCCGCTATACAACAATACTCAAAGTCCTCAAACTGTGAGTGTATCCATACAAACACCACTGAAGGAGGATCAGTTAGTCAAACCAGGGTTACGCTTTTTTAGTGCACCAGCTCGTCAAGTATTCTTCCGAGGGACAGTGCGGGTACGTTATAGAAATGACCAAAATCAGCCACAAACTCAGTTTGTGCATTTAGTGCAAAAGAGAGGTCAACCAGGGGAACCGTTAGTTTTATTAAAGATGAAACCAGGCGATCGCTCTTTAGTAGAAGTAGACTTTCTCTATCCGCCGGATGCTACACCACCGCAAGTATTAACAGTGTCAACTCAGGCTGAACCTCGATAATGAGTCATGGGTAATGGGTAATAGCTTTTCTCCAATTACCTATTACCAAAAAATATTAGTCAACTTCGTTAGTACTACAAAAACACCATCACCAAATAGACAAAATATTAAGAAATTTAACTATATAGAAGTGCTTGTCACCCCAAGTTTGTGTATTTAGGATGAATACTTATTTCGCTCTATGGGTTGCAATAGAAATAGGAGACTATAGCACCGAATAAAGGGACGGCATGACAACCGATCAAAAAATCAACCAAGAAACTGAGTTAAATTCGCTCCAGCACCTTATTGGAACCACGATTTTACTGGTAGAAGATGAGCCAGATATTGCAGATTTACTGATCTTCATTTTGGAAGCAGCAGGTGCAGAGGTAATGGCTTTAACCGATGCAGAAGAAGCCCTGGTTTTGGTCGAATCGCTTCATCCCGATATTCTGCTGTGCAATATGAAGTTGCCCGATCATGATGGAAATTGGTTAATTGAGCAAATTCGAGTGCATTCTTGCCTATCCTTAAGACAGTTACCTGCGATCGCAATCACTTCTTATACACGGGAGGTATCAAGTGATAAGGCTTTGAATGCTGGTTTTAATCGATTTATAGTCAAGCTTGAGAGTCCAGAAGAAATCGTAAGTGAGATTGTTTACCTGCTATCTACCGATACTGATATGTAAATACTCGGTTTTGGAAGTGTAAAGCTAGCTGTACACTTCTACAAACTACTCATCTGAAGCTAGCAGACTTTCAAAGACCTGAAGATAAATTCCACAATTGTCCTGAGAAGTTACCACACTTAGCCATGATCAGTTTATTGTTGTCTCCATCATTGATGATATCTAAACACTTATTTGACTCTGTAAACTGTGTTCGTAAACGATAATATCCACGAGACTGAGTAGGTTGTATGCTCCAAAACTGTCCTGAGAAGTTACCACACTTAGCCATGATCAGTTTATTGTTTTCTCCATCATTAATGATATCTAAACACTTATTTGACCCTGTAAACTTTGTGCGTAAACGATAATATCCACGAGACTGAGTAGGTTGTATGCTCCAAAACTGTCCTGAGAAGTTACCACACTTAGCCATGATCAGTTTATTGTTTTCTCCATCATTGATGATATCTAAACACTTATTTAATCCTGTAAACTGTGTTCGTAAACGATTATCAGTTGACTGAGCAATTCCCTCTTTTACTGGCGGCAAAGTAGCAGAGGCAGAAACTATCATAGCTAATAATACAATTTTCCTCAGAATTGTACTGATATTATTCGGCATGGCTAAGTAATACCTTTCATTTATAAATGCATTAATCATACACCTCTGCTGCACACCAAGAATTTTCATTTGGAAAATATCTAGCCAAATTTGAGGGTATTCTTAATTTAATTTTCTACCTTCCAACAAGCACTCCCAGTCTTCGCGACTAAGGTAACGTTACAGTATTTGGGTGTTATCTCTGCCTTTTTGATTCTGTATCAAAGGTTGGTGTTCTAAAAATCAACTTGATTGCATGAAAAAGACAGAGAATGCACTTAAACTTGAAAACCCTTTGCTAGCTTTTGTTGCCCCTTACCCTTTGGCTTAGTTTTGTTAACTTCTCCTAAAGCTTCCTGAAATAAGTTATGTAAATGTATGGGTACACTGGCAATGTCTGGCAACTCTGGCTCAAGAGGTTTGTGGAATTCTTGCAAAAGTCTATCCAAGTCACTTTCAAGCCTAAATTCTGGACGTTGCAAAAATGTTTGCAACACATTTTCTAATTGAGTTGGATACTGTTGCGCTAATCGATGCCAAATAAAGGCATTAATACTTTTATCTTCAAGGTAGTAGCGAACTAGTTTTTCCGCCCCTTGAACACTTTGCCAGTCCTCTGCGGATAAAATTGCTTGTACCTTACTATATGTAGGTAAAAACATTTGTCCCCAACGGGGATGAGAAAGAGCCGTTACCTGTTCTGCTTTCTTGAGTTCAGCAGGCAAATCAACCTTTGGCATCACCATTTTGCTATTGCTGCTTTTGCTGTTAAACATCTGAGAAACTGCATTTGAGTCAGCACCAAATTCTTGTGCTGCTGCTTTGATTTCCTCATCTGTGATACCAGCCGCCTCTGCTACTTCCGTCAAGGATTTAGAAGTATCAATTCCTGCGGCTGCAAAGGTTTTTTCAGTAATTACTTCTTGAAATTCTGCTATTTTTTTATTCAGATGGTATCCAGATAGTGTGATTTCATCAGTACCAAAAAAGTCCACAAACTGCTGATGATATTGTTCTACTGACTGCCAAGCTTCTTCTAGCAAGTCTGGAGCATCGCTGTAAAGATTACTTTTATAGTTTTCTTTGAAATTACCAATTGCTACAGCAAGTTTTGGTTTACCTAATTTACCCATTATTGTGTAGGGGCCAGATAACATCCAGTAGCTATCGGTAACGGGAGAAATGCGAGTGAGCAAGATTTCTCCGACTTTCAGCCGAGATATTGCCTGTAATGTTTGAGTATTGTTTGGCTTGACGATGTAGCGTTTATCTGTCAACCAGTTCGTCAATTCAAAGCCATCAGGTAAAAGATTAGTTATGGCAAATAAGCCAATAAAACTATGATGCCAACTGTTGATCAGGTTGCGATCGCTTTCTGCTAAATCTGGATGGCTTTCGATAAACAACTCTAATGGTGACTTCTCACCGACTTTTCCGACTGTCAGAAAGCTATCGATGATTAAGTCCTGCTGTGTACTATCCCCACTTCCACGGCGCGACTGTGCTGCTGCATAAGTTTCCAGTGCTTTTGCCAGTTCGCCTTCAGCATCAAGGACAAAATCAATTAAGGCTTGCTTTAATTGGTGCGATCGTTCTAATATGACATCCACAAGTTAATCTCTCATGTGCAACAGATGTAGATTATAGCGTTTGAGAGAATTACAGCATCTAGCAATAGCTAGATTCATGCTCACGAAACAAGCAGCCTAACTTTTAAAAGCAACGCCTTATGTGAATTAAGGGAGAGGATGTTGCTCAAAAGTAAGGACATCAATAC